>NZ_JBBECH010000027.1:0-5205 GCF_040881935.1 Saccharospirillum sp.
GGTGCCGTCGTCATCGCCGCCATCACCAGTTGCACCAACACCTCCAACCCGGCGGTTATGGTCGCCGCTGGTCTCGTAGCTAAAAAAGCACATGAACTGGGTCTGACGGTTAAACCCTGGGTAAAAACATCACTGGCACCCGGGTCTCAGGTTGTACCGGCGTATCTGGAAAAAGCCGGTGTGATGAAACCTTTGAATGCGCTGGGTTTCAACATTGTCGGTTTTGGCTGCACTACCTGTATTGGCAACTCAGGCCCTTTACACCCGGCCATACAGAACGCCATCAGAGCGGGCAGTCTTAAAGTTTCCTCTGTGCTGTCGGGTAATCGCAATTTCGAAGGACGCATTCATCAGGATGTGCCCACCAACTATCTGGCCTCGCCGCCGCTAGTCGTCGCCTACGCACTGGCCGGCGCAATGACCGTAGACCTGACCCGGGATCCACTGGGGACAGGCAAAGACGGCCAACCGGTCTACCTGAAAGACGTCTGGCCCAGCCAGCAAGAGATCGCAGACACTGTGCAGGCTGCGTTGGGTTCCGGAATGTATCAGGAGAAATACCAGGATGTTTTCGCTGGCACCCAAGCCTGGCGAGACCTACCCGTCCCACAGGATGAGATCTACAGCTGGCCGGATTCCACCTACGTTAAGCAGCCGCCCTACTTCGACGGCATGTCGAAGGAACCCAGAGCACCCGGCGCGGTTAAGAACGCACGCTGTCTGGTCAAAGTCGGTGACTCGATCACGACCGATCACATCTCACCAGCCGGTGCCATCAAGCCCGACAGCCCCGCCGGGCGCTACCTGCAGGAACAAGGTGTCAGTACTGAAGACTTCAACAGCTACGGCTCACGCCGGGGCAACCATGAAGTCATGCTGCGCGGTACCTTCGCCAACGTGCGCCTGCGCAACCAACTGGCACCTGGTACCGAAGGCAGCTGGACCAAACACCTGCCTAGCGGTGAAACCGTCAGCATCTATGACGCCGCCATGCGCTATCAGCAGGAAAACACACTCCTCGTGGTACTGGCCGGCAAGGAATACGGCACTGGGTCCTCCCGTGACTGGGCCGCCAAAGGGACTAACCTGCTTGGTGTTAAAGTGGTTATCGCGCAAAGCTACGAACGCATCCACCGCTCCAACCTGGTGGGGTTTGGGGTTCTGCCTCTGCAATTTATGGAGGGTGAATCCGTTGAAAGCCTGAATCTGACGGGTGAAGAACAGTTTTCCGTCGACGCACTGCAAGGTGAGCCGGAACAGGTGACGGTTCAGGTAACCGACAAAGAAGGAAAACAGCGCAGCTTCGATGCCCGAGTGCGCATTGATACCGCCGTAGAGTGGGACTACTACCGCCATGGCGGCATTCTTCACTTTGTATTGCGCGATCTGGCCAAGTGAGAGACATTCAGGCCCCGGGCATGATGCGCGGATAGGCGGGCAAGACGCCGCCGTTACATAAGTAACGCAACGGCATTGCCCGCAAAAGCCGCAATACCGTTGCGTTCATGGCGCTTCGACACGCCCAATTATTGACAATTACCCAGCCTAAAAAGCAGAATTTTCACTGGAAGTCATATTTTTGACGATTTTACTGCCATTTTTTGAGGTACATCACACTTTCAACCTCGATTAGATCACAGTGTTAGTCAATCACCGTCATCCATAATACACTGCATCCACGATTATGGTGTCGAAAGAACCCTCATGTTTATAGACGGACTTACAGAACCGGAAAAACAAAAACTCGCCGTTTACTTGCGCGAGCGTGATCACACCCCTTTTATGGTGATCAAACACGCCTACGCGGCTGTCCAGTGCCAGCGACGCGGTGTTGATATTCATCCTATTGACTTTAAATATCTAATGCTGCTCGACGAGGCTATTACCGAACTCCACGACAAGTACCGCATTGGCAGTGCACTGATTTACGACGAACCCCGCACTCACGCTGGCCAGGGCCGAGCCTAGGAGTCTGCCATTGATGAAACCTTGCTTTAAATAGCCTGAAACAATCAACCCCAAACAATTCATGATATTAAGCTATCGAAGGGTTTAACTCCTTTCATTCGCCCTTACCTCTATAATGTCAGACACTTGTACTGAACATTGTTAACGAAAGGAGGTACTTTATGAGTACCAATGCGATTGGATTGAACACGGCCAGTGCTGAAAAATTGTCATCTGGCCTGAACGAATTACTGGCAAACTACCAAGTATTCTACATGAACGCCCGCGGCTTTCACTGGAACATTAAAGGTGAAAATTTCTTCGAATTGCACGTTAAATTTGAAGAGCTGTACACCAATCTGCTGACCAAAATTGATGAAGTAGCAGAACGCATCCAGACGCTGGGCCACGAGCCGGTTCACAGCTACAGCAAATACCTGGAAAGCGCCACCATCAAGGAACAAACCCGGGTGCGCGATGGCCGTGCTGCTGTGGGCCATATCCTTGAATCCTATCAGGCGATGATTGGCAAACAACGTGCCCTGCTGTCTCTGGCACAGGAAGCCAGCGATGAAGGCACCGCCGCATTGATGAGTGACTACATCCGCGAGCAGGAAAAAGATGTGTGGATGTATCAGTCTTTTTTGGGTGAATAAAAACTCACGCAAAACTTTCCATTACGGCAAGCGACCCACGGGTCGCTTGCTCCCTCTCAGAAAGCCCTCTATGATGCTGGCCTCAAACAGACAGTTATTGGTGTACGGGAAATCAGTTAAAATCTGATGCTGCCCCCGCAACGGTAACAGGACGGGCACGGCACTCAGCCACTGCGTAAGCGGGAAGGCGCCACGCCAGATCGAATTCACTAGAATCCTTTCACGTCCTTAAGCCCGGAGACCGGCCATTGACTGAATACCCTGTTGTTGCGGAGGGCAACAAAGTGGATTTCTGTCAGTCGGTTAATCCGTTTTATCGGATTGTTATCCGTTTTTCGGGTGATTGTTGCCGCTTGTCAGCCGCTAGACTTGTCCCTTCGTTTATTCATCCAATTTGAATGACGAAAGGAACCTACCCATGAAAACTACACCTATTCTGGCGGCCAGCCTGATGCTCCCACTGCTGGCTGCGGCCGAGGATGTCGTCGTCACGGCCAGTCGCTACCAGCAGCCGGTCACCAATACCCTGGCAGCGGTGACCGTACTGACCGCAGAAGATATAAAACGCTTCGGTGATCAGGACCTGGCCAGCCTGCTGAACCGCGTTGCCGGCATCAGTCAGACCCCAGCTGGCAGCCTTGGCTCAACCAGCAGCTTGCAAATTCGCGGCGCCAGCACCGGTCAGATGATCGTGCTGATCGACGGCGTACGCGCCGGCAGCGCCACCACCGGCAGCGCCACCCTGAACGCCATACCCTTGTCGAACATCGAGCGCATCGAAGTGGTACGGGGCCCTGCCTCCAGCCTCTATGGCGCCGATGGCATTGGCGGGGTCATCCAGATTTTTACGGCCGACCCCGAGGCAACCGAGGGCGATGTCCACGTTGCCGCCGAATACGGCAGCTTCAACTTTCAGAGCTATCGCGCCGGCTTCCGCGCCACCGCCGGCGACACCACGGCCAGCGGCCGGTTCGGCTACCTGAGCACCGACGGCTTCGACAGCACCACGCTCGACGGCAACGGCAATGAAGACAGGGACGGTTTCAAAGAATGGTCCGGAAGCCTCAATGTCGAGTCCCGCCTGACCGAAGCGCTAACGCTGGACGTCAACCACAACCAGTCCCATGGCGTGGCGGATTTTGATGACGCCAGCTGTACCAGTGATTGCGCGGCCAACACCCACACCACCACGGTGCTTATGAACTCCGGCGTTGGGCTGAGATTCGACGGCGACGATAGCTGGCAGGTACAGGGCAAGCTGGGCCGGCACCTGGACGAGTCGACAACCGAATCGTCCTTTCCGGGTGAATTCAACACCGAACGGCTCACCTACAGCCTCTCGGCCCAGCGCCCCTGGGGCAGCCGGGTCAGCACCATTTTCGGAACCGACGGCTACTGGGACCAGGTGGATTCGACCACCGATTACGACGAATCCGAACGGCACAACCAGGCGCTCTTCGGCCAGGCCCGATTCAACTACAACGATTATGAACTGCAAACCAGCCTGCGCGTGGACGACAACAGCGCCTACGGCACCAATCTGACCGGCAATGTGGCCGCCTCGACCTTCGTAACCGGCGATATCGAAACCATCATCAGCTACGGCACGGCCTTCAAGGCTCCGACCTTCAACGACCTTTATTACCCCGGCTTCAGCAACCCGGACCTGGTACCGGAGGAATCCCAAACGCTCGAACTGGCGATGCGGCAATTCGGCGAACAGGGCCAGTGGCGGCTGAGCGTCTACCAGACCCGGGTCGAGAACCTTATCCAATCCGGCAATAACCTGGATTCCACCCTGCAGGGCGCGGAAGCGGAATGGTCGCAACAGTTTGGCGTCTACGACCTGGCACTGAACGCGGCTTACCTCGACGCCCGGGACGATGACGGCGACCGCCTGGAGAACCGGCCCGTATGGTCCGGCTTCGTCGCGCTTGGTCGCCAGGCCGGGCCGGTACGGCTGGACCTGGACGTCAAGGCCGAAGGTGAACGAGTCTCCGGCGGCGAAGACCTGGACGGCTATATCACCCTGGGTGCCGGAGGCCGCTATAGCCTGGGCGAGGCAAGCTTCCTCTCTGCCCGGGTGGACAACCTGCTTGACGAGGACTACGTACTCAATCACGACGGATGGTCCGACTTCGACTACAACACGCCCGGCCGCAGCTTCAAGGTGTCGGCCGAGTATCACTTTTAACACGACAGCGGTCGTGAGATTCCGGTGAAACCTGTCTGGCCTTTAGCAGTCACATTCTCAGTCGTCGTTCATGCGGCACTGCTAACGTGGTTGTCTGGCCAGGCACCCGAAACCGAGTCCGTTTCTAACGGCACCATCACCCTCGGCCTGGTACAGTCCAGGCACGCTCCACCAACAAGCAGTGCCATAACAAGCAATGCCATCGAAGAAGACCCCGGAGACAGTGAACCTGATGACTCTCAAACGGAGGATGCGATGCCTGAACAGGAAGCACTGAAAGAACCAGAAGCGCACACTGATGAACATACGCCCCCTGAAGTGGCTATAGCAGAGGAGTCGAGCAGGGTTGTCCAGGAACAGGAACAGGAACAGGAACAGGAACAGGAACAGGAACAGGAACAGGAACAG
>NZ_JBBECH010000028.1:0-5201 GCF_040881935.1 Saccharospirillum sp.
TAGCGACTCTACCGATCCAGAAACACAGAGCCAGCGCTTACATCGCGGGCTCTTTTTCTATCGGGCCGGTTGGGCGGTTCATAAAATTCACCTGTCATTCTCTCTTCATTTTTCTATAATTCACTCGGTTGACCACCGGTCAGCTCTGCGGCTCAGCAGCCCTCACTCGAACCTGCCTCTTAATGATTAATTTTCAAGGAACCACCATGTTACTGCCCTTGCTCGCCATTATCTTCGGTCTGATTCTGCTGGTCTGGAGTGCCGATCGGTTTGTCGGCGGCGCGTCCTCAACGGCGCGTCATTTTGGAATGCCGCCCTTGTTAATTGGTATGGTCGTGGTCGGCTTTGGCACCTCGGCTCCGGAAATGGTGGTATCGGCTTTGGCGGCCAGTCAGGGTAACCCGGGCATTGCGCTGGGGAATGCTTACGGTTCGAACATCACCAACATCGCGCTGATTCTGGGTGTTACCGCGTTGATCAGCCCGATTGCGGTGCACTCCCAGGTACTGCGCAAGGAATTGCCGATTCTGTTGGGGGTGACCGTGCTGGCTGCCTGGCAGATTTGGGATGGCGAGCTGACGCGGCTGGATGCTTTGGTTTTACTGGTTGTGTTTGCTGCGTTGATGGGCTGGACGATTCGTCAGAGCCTGGGTCAGCAAGGCGATGCGCTGGCGACCGAAATGGCAACAGAGCTCTCTGCCGAGCCCATGCCGCTTAAGCGAGCGCTGATGTGGCTGGGTGTCGGTCTGGTGTTGCTGATCATCAGTTCGCGCATTCTGGTTTGGGGGGCGGTGTCGATTGCCCAGAGCCTGGGTGTCAGCGACCTGATCATCGGGCTGACCATAGTCGCCGTGGGTACTTCTTTGCCTGAATTTGCTTCCTCGATAATCGCCGCGCGCAAAGGTGAGCATGACATTGCGCTGGGCAACATCATTGGTTCCAACCTGTTCAATACCCTGGCAGTGGTTGGTATAGCCGGCATGTTCGGCACCATGTCGGTAGGCCCGGAAGTGTTTTATCGGGACATCATGATGATGGCAGGTCTGACGCTGGTGCTGTTCGTTTTCGGCTACGGTTTCCGTGGCCCGGGCCGGATCAACCGGTTGGAGGGCGGTGCCCTGTTGGTCGCCTATCTGGCCTATACCGGCTACCTGATCAGCACCCTGTTCGTTTGACCGGGTCTCAAAGCCAGCCTTTGTGTTTGAAGAACCAGTAAGGGGCTATGCCGGAGGCGAGCATTAACATCAGTGCCATCGGGTAGCCCAACATCCAGTTCAGTTCCGGCATGACATTGAAGTTCATGCCGTAAATACTGGCCACCAGAGTCGGTGGCAGAAACACCACGGCAGCGATGGAAAAGGTTTTGATGATCTTGTTCTGATTGATGTTGATAAAGCCCTGGGTCGAGTCCATCAGAAAGTTGATCTTGTCGAACAAAAAGCTGGTGTGGGTGAGCAGGGTTTCAATGTCGTGCAACACTTCGGTACACAGCTCCGGACTCGACAGGCGGCCGCGAATCTGACGCTGCAGAAAAGTAAGAGAGCGCTGGGTGTCCATCAGGCACAACCTGATTTTTCCGTTGCTGTCTTCCAGTTTCGCCAGTTGGTCAATGGCCCACTCCATGTCTGAATTCTCATCTTCCAGCACCACCTTGCTTACACCTTCCAGATCCCGGTGGATGTCTTCAATAAAGTCGGCCAGGTTTTCTACTTTCTGCTCAAAAATAGTCATCATCAGGTCAGCCGGGGTGGCCGCTTCAACCTGGCTTCGTCTTGCCCGCAACCGCAACAGCCGAAAGTCGGCAAGTTTGCCTTCGCGTACTGTGATCAGTCGTTTGGGCTGCAGGATAAAGGCAACGGTGGCTGTCTTGTGACGACCTTCGCTGTGGCTCAGGAACAGTGAGTGAACATGGATACCTTCATCGTCAATAAAATACCGTGCTGAAGACTCGATCTCTGAAATGTCGCTGGCCAGTGGTAATTCCGATCGCATCAGCGCATTAATCTGATCCCGCTCAGCCGTATCCGGTTCGTGCGCATCCAGCCAGTCGGCACTAGCGAGCATGGGGTTGGTGATCTGTTCAGACTGTATCTGCTGAATTCGGTTATGGTCGAGCTTAAACAGGCGCAGCATGAATGTTGGTCCTATACCGAGTGTGCTTTGAAGCCGTTCATACCGGCTTCGGCCAGCGTTAACTGGGGTGCTCAATCCAGTTTAGGGGGATGCAGCGTCCTGTACTAGGAAAAATTAAGGATGCGAGCCTGATACCGACCCCGGGTCTAAGCTGATAGGCTGACCTATTTGAGAATCGAGTTAACGTAATACCATGCCGAACGCCTCCCAACATCTGGCCCGCCCTGTGGCCATCGCTATTCTGGTTACCGGGTCCTTTCTGTTTGCTGCCAATCATGTTGCGGCCCGGGTTGCCTTTGATGACGGTACCGGCGTTTTGCTGGCCATTCTGACCCGTGGCAGTATCGCCTTTTTGATGATGCTAACACTGGTGCTTGCGCAAAGGCACAGGCTCGGTATCCCGGTCGGAAAGCGCCGCTGGCAGTGTTTGCTCGGAGTCATGATCGCCGGGCAGAGCCTGTGTCTCTATTCGGCTGTGGCGCGCATTCCGGTGGCGGTGGCGTTGTTACTGGTGAACACCTGGCCCATTCTGTATGCCTTGCTGACCTGGCTGTTGGGCGGGCGGCGGCCAACGCTGCGCTTTGCGGTGATTATGACCATCATCCTGATCGGTCTGGTGATGGTGCTGGATCTGGGTACCTGGCTTGCGAATCCGGCTGCCATGGGCCCGGACTGGTTGCCGGGTGTGGTTCTGGCCGTATCAGCGGCGTTGTTTTTTTCGGTGGCCATCTGGGTAACCGAAAACCGGCTATCACGCTTACCGGGTGCGGTACGCAGCGTGTTTACCATGATGACGGTCCTGTTACTCATGGCCCTTGGCGGCGCGCTGGGTATTGTGCCCGGTGGTCTGGACTTGCCCCAAAGCCAGACCGGCTGGATCGGTCTGGCCAGTCTGGCGGTCCTGTATGGCACTGCATCAACCGTACTGTTTGTGCTGGTGCCCCGGCTGAATATGGCGCGCAATGCCCCGGTGATGAATCTGGAGCCGGTCGCATCCCTGCTGCTGGGCTTTTTGGTTCTGGGCCAGGCGCTGGCCCCGGTTCAGTTGTTAGGTGGTGCGGTTGTGCTCAGTGGCATCGTCTGTTTGAGTTTGATGCGCAAAGAATAGAGTCTTCATACAAGCCCGTAATGGATGCTGATCACCACCAGGGTTGAGACACCAATAAGCAGGTTCATCGGCAAGCCCACTTTCAGGTAGTCGCTGAAGCGGTAACCACCGGGGCCCATGACCATCAGGTTGGTCTGGTAGCCAAGCGGGGTGGCGAAACTGGCGGAGGCGGCCATCATCACCCCCATGATGAACGGCTCCGCATCGACCTGAGCGGCACTGGTGATTGACAGCACAATGGGCACCATCACCACAGCGGCCGCGTTGTTGGTGATGATCTCGGTCAGCAAGGAGACGGTGACGTAGACCATAACCAGCATCAGCAGGGTCTCGCCGCCACTGAGGGCGACCAGTTGCTGGGCGATAACCGCCGCTGCGCCGGTACTCTGCAGCGCATTGCCGAGTGCGAAGGAGGCGGCAATGGTCAGCAACACGGGTGCATCCAGGCTTTTCTGAATCTGACTGACGCGCAGGCAGCCGGTGGCGACCATCGCCGAGGCACCGAGCAGCGCCGCATTCAGAATGCTGAGCAGGCCGAAGGTCGCGCTGAACACCACGCCAGCCAGAATCAGCCAGGCGATACCCGCTTTGTCGTGACGAGGGCGTTCGGTCTCCAGATCATTAATCAGCAGGAAGTCCTGAGCGTAATGCTGGCGGCTTACAAAGGCGGGCCGGGCTTCCAGTAGCAGAACATCACCCGCTTGCAGCCGAATATTGCCCAGGTTGCCCTGAACCCGTTTGCCATGGCGGGCTACCGCCAGCACAACGGCGCCAAAGCGGTCGCGAAAGCGGGCGTCGCGAATGGTCTGGCCAATTACATCCGAACGCGGCGATAGTGCGGCTTCGACCAGGCGGCGCTCGGCCCGGTGCTGGTCGAGGCTGGGTTCATCGTCGTGGGTGGAAGGCACAATGCCCTGAATGCGCAACAAGTCGGAAATGGCCTGGGTTTCCCCGGCAAACACCAGGCGGTCACCGGCCATTAACCGTTCTTCCGAGGGCACCGCCGTCACCACGCTGCCCTGGCGCTCAATTTCGACCAGATAAAGCCGGTCGAGGTTACGCAAGCCAGCGGAATCGACGGTTTTACCCACCAGCGGGCCAGTCGGGTTAACCCGAACCTCCAGCGTAAATTCCCGCAACGAGCCGAACTTCTGGGCATCCTGACGCTCTGGCAGAATACGCGGGAACAGCCAGACAATGGCCACCAGACCAATTAGCGCGACCGGCAAACCAATGGCGGTGATCGAGAATAACGACAGCGAAGTGTCGCCGGACAAGTCCCGGTACAGGCCATTGACCACCAAGTTAGTGCTGGTGCCCATCAGCGTCAGCGTACCGCCCAGAATCGCCGCGTAACTCAGCGGAATCATCAGTTTGGAGGGGGCAATGCCAATGCGGCGGCACCAGGCATGGATGGCGGGAATCAGCGTAGCAACGACCGGTGTGTTGTTCAAAAAGCCACTGAGCAATGCCACGGGAAAAATGATGCGAGCCTGAGCACTGCGGGTAGAGGATGGCCGGCCCAGGAAGCGGTGTACCAACGCATCCACACCACCCGAGTTATGAATGCCGGCCGCGACCACGAACAAGGCGGCAACGGTCATTAAACCGGTATTGCTAAACCCGGCCAGGGCTTGTTCGGGGCTGAGAATACCGCTGGCGCTGAGTACAATCATCACCGCCAGCATTACCCAGTGCGGCGCATAACGACCGCTGGCCATTGCCACCAGGGCGATCAATGCCAGCACAATAGTGGCGCAGCCTTGCCAGGTCATTCAGGGGTGCTCCCGCGTGGAAAACCTCAAGAGTAACCAAGGTCAGTGATTCTATAAATGAATTAAAAAGAATCTATAAGTAACTAATTGATATAAGTGGGTTTGCTTTTAACGCTTGAGTACCGAATTGGCCTGAGAATTGAGTGTCGGCTACCGGGTGTACTCCTGCGGGGAAGTCCGCAGCA
>NZ_JBBECH010000029.1:0-32411 GCF_040881935.1 Saccharospirillum sp.
CTCGACAATGACCTGAAGAAGAGCACCTCACACTAGGAGTCCAGCACATGACTGAACAAAACCGACTGGCCGACCGTGAATCTGTTATTCAGGTCAATAAAATGAACAAATGGTTCGGCGATTTTCACGTCCTGACCGATATTGATCTGGATGTAAAACAGGGCGAACGCATTGTTATCTGTGGCCCTTCAGGCTCCGGTAAATCGACGCTGATCCGCTGCCTGAACCGGTTGGAAGAGCATCAGGAAGGCGACATCACCGTCAACGGTATTGAGCTCGGTGATAACGTCAAGAACATCGAAGTCATCCGCAAGGATGTGTGCATGGTGTTCCAGCACTTTAATCTGTTCCCGCACCTGACCGTGCTCGACAACTTGACCCTGGCGCCGATGTTCGTGCTTAAGCAGCCCAAGAAGGAAGCGGAAGCAACCGCCATGAAATTTTTGGAGCGGGTGAAGATTGCTGAGCAGGCCAACAAATTCCCGGGTCAGTTGTCCGGTGGGCAGCAGCAGCGTGTGGCGATTGCACGGTCGCTGTGCATGAACCCGAAAGTGATGCTGTTCGATGAACCGACCTCGGCACTCGATCCAGAGATGATCAAGGAAGTGTTGGACGTAATGATTGAACTGGCCGAAGAAGGCATGACTATGTTGTGCGTAACCCACGAAATGGGTTTTGCCAAACAGGTTGCCGACCGGGTGATCTTCATGGACGCCGGCCAGATTGTTGAAGAAAACGAACCACACGAGTTCTTCAATAATCCGCAGAATGACCGGACCAAGTTGTTCCTGAGCCAGATTCTCGGCCACTGATGGCACATTGAATTAACCCGGCCAGCTCATAGCCGGGTTTTTTATACAGACGGGTTCCTGCTAACCCGTCTGTTAGTAGTTTTGCCCCTGTGTTCGAAAAACACTGTCTCTATCTGCAAAGCACCAAAAACCCGCAACCGGAGCGTCGGTTATAGGCACACTCTGCAACGCGTACAAAGTCAGGGAAATTGACAGTCAGACCCAACCCAAAGCGCGAAGTACAACCAGCCCCAGACTGGTCGTGACCAGACTGATCACAGTCGTCGTGGCAATAATAGAAGCCGCCAGGTTAGCATTACCCCCCATCGCACGAACCATCACATAGCTGGCAGCGGCTGTTGGTGTGCTGGCCATCAGATAAAACACACCCAGTTCAATGTCCCGGTATCCCAGGCCATAAGCGATCAGTACGCCACTGACCGGAATCAGTGCCAGTTTGAATACTGAGGTGAGTGTGGTTACCCGCCCGGCTTCAACAAAACCGGCCCAGCTTAAACTGGCCCCGACACAAATCAGTGCCAATGGCAGGGTCATGCGGGCGAAATAGTCACCGGTATCAAGTACCCAGTCGGGTACTGGAACCCCCAGCACCACGATGGCACCGGCCAGGGCTATAGCAATGATCAGCGGATTGCGAATGATGTCCCGGGCAGCCGATACCAACGGGTGACCGGCCACCTGGCGTGGCGACCATCGGCTCAGGGTGATTACCGACAAAACGTTGTACAGCAAGGTAATGAACGCCAGATAAACCGATGCCAGCACCGCCGCTTCCTGGCCAAAGGCATTCAGACAAAATGCCAGGCCGATGATGCCCATATTGCCGCGAAAACTGCCTTGCACAAAGACACCCCGTTCGTCTTTATGGGGCACCAGCCAGGGCGCAATGACCGACAACACAACAAACCAGCCGATGGTAAACAACACTGCCACCAGAATAATACCACCCCCCGGCATCGACTCCGGCCTGGAGCCCACGATGTTCAGGAACAACAAGCTGGGCAGCGCCACATTGAACACCAGTTTGGAGCCACTCTGCACGAAGGCATCGTTGATCCATTCCCAGCGTTTGAAGGCGGCCCCCAACACTACCACCAGGGCAATCGGACCGGTAATTTGTAGCGAAAACAACAAGAGGGACAACACCAGGACACTTCCTCACAGTCAGTAAACTCAACGGCGGCGACCGCCGGGGCGGCGGCAGTCTACCATCAAGCCACATTAAAAACTCAATGGCCGGCAAAACTCACCGATACTACACTTATAACCTGAGTTTCGAAGTCCGGTTGTACATTGACGCCAAGTGTCCGTGTCAGCCACCGGGAGTACCGAGACCATGCTGCCGCTGGCCAGCCTGGCGGATAACCTGAACCGGCTGGTCAAACGGTTCGAGGTTTAGGGCCGACTCACCAGTTCCGGATAGGCGCCCTGACGCACGATGGTCAGGTCGACCAGTCCGCTTTCGTTCAGCCGTTTGCGCACCACCTCCAGGCTGTGCTCTACCGCTTCCTGACTCAGCGCTCAATCAGGGTGGTGCTGGCTTGCAGGGTTAAGTAACGTACAGGTGAGGCGGATCAAAACCCGGGAGGTGAACGAGGGGTGAGTAATACATAGCGGGACCACTCTGTTCAGGAGCAGTCAGTGGGCGCTGCACAAAATCAGAGCCTCTTCAGGTCGGCTTCAATTTCTTCGATTTTGCTCTGCACTACTTTTTCCAGGTGCTGCAAGTCGTTGAGGATCTTTTTCTTCAAATCCACTTCTTTGACTTCGCGCTTGGCGATCAGGTCGAGTTCTTCAACAACGTAGCGCAGGGTCGGGGCAATCTCGGTGGTATCCACGTATTTCTGGCTGCCGCTGTCTACTTTTACGCGCTTCATCTGGCGCGGGTATTTGAACTTCTCGCTGCGTGCGAATATTTCACCTTTGTCACGCTTGTAATAAATTTTTAAAATATCGAACCGGCCTTCGGTGCGAAGTGTGTATTTTTCGATGCGGTCGGTGCTGGTAACACCAATGGCTTTCAGGTTTTCAAACATGGACAATCCTTTACGGTAAACAGTAAGTGCGTGGGCTGAGTCGAACGAAGTCAGTTGTATCAGATTAGAACATTCACTGCTGGGATCAACACCCTGTCGCCGTTTTGTAGCGACCGACACGGGCCGACCTGTAGCGTCGCGTGTACAGCGTTTGAAATCCTTTATAACGCCCTAACCACTGCTCCTAACATCTATTCATCAGGAGGTCTCTGACCCAATGACACTGCATATCCGGCTGATTGAAATCGAACGGTATTTCCCCGATGTCAAAAACACCGCCGATCTGGCCCGGGCCTTTGGCCCGCTCAAGCGCTACTGCCGTGACCAGGTCAACATTGCCCTGACCCTGGCACCCTGGTCGGAAACCGACCGTGGTGAGGCAGCGCTGGTGATTCTTGGCATCGACAGAGGACAGGTGGAAACCGAAGCTCGCCACCTGGAAGACTGGATGGAAGCCAACCTTGAAGGCCAGAGCCTGAGGCTCGAAGCCAGTTGGTTGTAGTTTGTCATACTGAGAGGTCTGCCAGCTTAGTGCTAGATGCCGGGTATGCCTATCCGGGGAAGTCTGCAGCATGGATGCTGCAGTCTAGGCCCCATGGATGGGTTTAGGCCGACCCCGGATAGGCATGCCCGGTGTCTGGCACGGACGCCCGGCAACCCAACCAACCTGGCCACCGGAACGAATCCCAACACTCCCACTCAGTTACGATCCACCGCATTCAGGTCGGCAAAGGTTTTTTCCAGGCGAGTGCTCATGCTCTCCTGGGCTTTGCGCAGCCAGACGCGTGGGTCGTAGTATTTTTTATTCGGGCTATCTTCGCCTTCGGGGTTGCCGATCTGGCTTTGCAGATAGCCTTCATGCGCCTGATAGTACTCGCGGATGCCGTTCCAGTTGGCCCACTGGGTGTCGGTGTCGATGTTCATTTTGATCACACCGTAACTGATCGATTCTTCGATCTCGGCTTCGGTGGAGCCGGAGCCACCGTGGAAGACGAAATCCAGGGCGTTCTTTTCCAGGCCAAACTTCTCGGAACAATGCGCCTGGGAGTCACGAAGAATGGTCGGCGTCAGTTTAACGTTGCCTGGCTTGTAGACGCCATGCACGTTGCCGAAGGAGGCGGCGATGGTGAAACGCGGGCTGATGGCGTTCAGTGTTTCGTAGGCGTAGGCGACGTCTTCTGGCTTGGTGTAGAGGTTGGAGGCATCCAGGTGGCTGTTGTCGACGCCATCTTCTTCACCACCGGTTACACCCAGTTCGATCTCCAGCGTCATGTCCAGTTTGGCCATGCGCGCCAGGTACTCGGAACAGGTGGCGATGTTCTCTTCGAGCGTATCTTCAGAAAGGTCGATCATGTGCGATGAGAACAGGGGTTTGCCAGTTTCGGCAAAAAACTTTTCGCCTTCGTCCAGCATGCCGTCGATCCATGGCAGCAATTTACGGGCAGCGTGGTCGGTGTGCAGAATGACCGGAACGCCATAGGCTTCAGCTACAGCATGCACGTATTTGGCACCGGCAATACCACCGAGCACCTGGGTCTGCTGGCCATCCAGTTTCAGGCCTTTACCGGCAAAGAAACCAGCACCACCATTGGAAAACTGAATAATCACCGGGGACTTCACCCGCGCGGCGGTTTCCAGTACCGCGTTGACGGTATCGGTGTTGATGCAGTTCACCGCAGGCAAAGCAAACTTCTCGGCCTTGGCGATGGCAAAAATTTTCTGAACGTCGTCGCCGGTAACAACACCGGGCTTTACTACGTCGAGTACTTTTTGAGACATGAGTCGTATCCTCTGCTGTCGATGAACGGCACCCTATCCAATGGCTACCGCTTATTGTTGTGCATTCCTGGCACCGTAGACTGTATTGCCAGGAGGTCGTGTCAGGCACCGGGTAGCCCTGGCCGGGGTCGACGTGAATCCGTCCGTGGAGCCTAGACCGCAGGATATGAATCCCATCCATGGGATTCACCCTCCGGGCTCGCTGCGCTCATGCTAAAACGCTCCTGGCATTTTAGTCCCTGCTGCGGACTACCCCGGCCAGGGCTACCCGGCACCTGACACTCAATGTGGTTGCACGTCTCAGTACTGAGTACTGAGCACTGAGCACTATCTTTCCTCAACCCTTGGCGCGTTGTTCCAGAATTTCAACAGCGGGCAACACCTTGCCTTCCACAAATTCCAGAAACGCACCGCCCCCGGTTGAAATGTAGGAGAAGCGGTCTTCCATGCCAAACTTTTGCACCGCCGCGATCACATCGCCGCCGCCCAGTACCGAGAACGCACCGGAGTCGGCAATGGCTTCGGCGACGTCACGCGTGCCGTGGGCGAAGTTGTCGAATTCAAACACGCCGCAGGGGCCGTTCCACAGAATGGTTTTGGCGTTTTTAATGACTTCGGCGAAGCGCTTGGCGGTTTCGGGGCCAAGGTCCATGATTTCTTCGTCGTCTTGAACCTGGTCGACCGGCTTAATCACAGCTTCGGTCTTGGGGCTGAACTCTTTGCCGACGCGTACGTCAACCGGCTCGGGAATATCGAGTTCATCCATCAGTTTTTTCGCCTGCGGAATCAGGTCTTTCTCGTGCAGGGAGTTACCCACATTGTAGCCGCGCGCGGCGACGAAGGTGTTGGAAATGCCACCACCGACGATCAGTTGGTCGCAGACTTTTGACAGGCTTTCCAGCACTGTCAGCTTAGTCGACACCTTGGCGCCACCGACGATGGCGACCATGGGCCGAGCCGGGTTATCCATCGCTTTGGCGAGGGCTTCCAGTTCGCCAGCAAGCAGCGGGCCGGCGCAGGCTATGGGGGCGTATTTGGCGACCCCATGGGTGGAAGCCTGGGCGCGGTGGGCAGTGCCGAAGGCGTCCATGACGTAAACGTCGCACAGGGCGGCCATTTTTTTCGACAGGGCGTCGTCGTTTTTCTTTTCGCCTTTGTTAAAGCGAACGTTTTCCAGCATTACGACGGAGGCATCGGTGTCGACGCCGTCGACCCAGTCGCGGATCAGCGGGATGTCCTGCCCGAGCAGTCGGCTCATGTAGGCAGCTACGGGGGCCAGGGAGGCTTTTTCGTCGAACTCGCCTTCTTCAGGGCGGCCCAGGTGCGACATGATCATGACGTTGGCGCCCTGTTCGAGGGCCGCCTTGATGGTCGGCAGCGAGGCGGTAATGCGGTTATCCGAAGTGACCTGGCCCTGGTCATCCAGCGGCACGTTCAGGTCCTGACGGATCAGAACGCGCTTACCGGCCAGATCGAGGTCAGACATTTTGATCACAGACATGGCTGTTCCTTAGTGGGTGTCAATTTGAATTGGATCGCCATTGTAGACCCTGACGATGCGAGAATCACGGGCTCTGTAATTTTGCTACAGAGCCCGCAGACACCGGCTTTTCCTGAACATTTGGTCAAAGACAACGCAGGGATGCCTTGCTACACTACCGTCCCAGCCAAGTTACCGTCATCTGCTGGAAGCCTTTCATGTCTGTCTCCCCTATTTTTATCGGCATCGCCGGTGCCTCCGCCTCCGGAAAAAGCCTGCTCGCGGGCACTATCTATCAGGAATTGAAGCAGGAACTGGGCGACGAAGCCCTGGCGATCATCAAGGAAGACAGCTACTACCGGGAGCAGGGCAACCTGACCATGGAAGAACGCATCGCGATCAATTACGACCACCCCAATGCCTTCGACCACGATCTGCTGATTCAGCACATGGATGCACTGCATTCCGGCCAGAACGTTGAAATTCCCATTTACGAATTCACCGTGCATAACCGGTCGGAAGAAACCTTCCCGCTTAAGCCCGTTCGTATTGTCATCATCGAAGGCATTCTTTTATTGCACGACAAAGCCATCCGCAAGCGTCTCGACGCCAAGGTGTTTATGGACACCCCGCTCGATATCTGCCTGCTGCGCCGCCTGCAACGTGACATCACCGAACGTGGCCGCACGGTTGAGTCAATCATCGAGCAATACAAACGCACGGTCCGGCCGATGTTTCTGGAGTTCATTGAACCGACCAAGCAATTCGCCGACATCATCGTGCCCCGAGGCGGCAAAAACCGCGTCGCCATTGAGATGCTCAAAGCGCGTATATTGCAGATGTTGGGAGATTAGGTGGTTGCATTACCATTGGCACGGTTTGCGTCAGTGCCATGAGTTCGTGCAGGCCACCGGGTAGGCCTTTGCGGGGTCGGCGTAAACCCATCCATGGGGCCTAGACCGTAGCATCCATGCTACGGACTACCCCGCAAAGGCCTACCCGGCAGCCTGCACTTGATATATTGCCCATGCCGAATCTAGAGCCCCCCTATAAACACACTCGTTAACCGACACGAATTCTTGCTAATCCGCCTTTGCCTGGATGCTCCATGCACGAGTCTTATCACCTGGTTTTATGGGAGGAGGCGGTGGCACCCAACTAAGTGCTGGGTGCCGGGTATACCTATCTGGGGTAGTCCGCAACATGGATGTTGCGGCCTAGGCTCCATGGATGGATTCACGCCGACCCCAGATAGGTATACCCGGTATCCAGCACGAACTCCTGCCACAAACCCAACCCAACGTTAAGCCACCAAATACCGCGCTTGAAGATGATTCAGGAAGTAATCCGGGTTCAGCACTTCACCGGTGGCCTGAGTCATCAGGTCGTCATAGCTCAGGTAGCGCCCCTGTTGCCAGATATTGCGTGACAGCCAGTCAAAGATGGGCGCGAGATCCAGACGGGCTACTCGTTCGGCGGCGTCCGGAACGTCACGCAGTAAAGCCGCATGCAGTTGGGCGGCGTTCAGGGCGCCCAGGGTGTAGGACGGGAAATAGCCAATGGCGCCCATGGGCCAGTGTATGTCTTGCATCGGGCCGTTGCGGTAATCGCCTCGGGTATCCAGACCGAGCAGGTCAGACATGGCCTGGTTCCAGCGCTCGGGGATGTCTTTTACGCTGGCCTTGCCGAGAATGATGTCGCGCTCCAGTTCGTAGCGCAGAATGACGTGCGAGGGATAGGTGACTTCGTCGGCGTTAACGCGAATCTGGCCTGGTTCGACCCGGGTATAGAGGGCGTGCAGGTTATCGGCAGTGAACGCCCGGTCGTCGCCCAGGTGCTGTCGCACCAGCGGTGCGATGGCGTCGATAAAGGGGCGCGAGCGGCCCAATTGCATCTCGAAGAATAAGCTCTGGCTTTCATGCACGCCCATGCCCATGGCTTGCCCGACGGGCTGGCTGGCCCACTCGGTTGGTAAGCCGGTTTCATAGCGTGAATGTCCGGTTTCGTGAATCACGCCCATCAGGCCTTCGATGACGTTGCGTTCGTCGTACCGGGTAGTGATGCGGCTGTCTGCAGGAACACCGCCACTGAACGGGTGTGCAGTCTGGTCGAGCCGGCCGGCTTCGAAATCAAACCCCAGGGTCGACATCAGCGCTCGGGCCAACTGATCCTGCTGTGCAATGGCAATGGATCGTTCCGGCTTGTTTGGGGTGGGCCGCTGCGACTGGCGCTCCAGAATTTGTTGCAAGGTTGCCGGTAATTCCGCCTTTAATCGGTCGAATACCGGATCGATGCGACTCATGCGAGTGCCGGGGTCGTATTGGTCCATCAGAGCGTCGTAGGCATTGGCGTAGCCGCGATCGGCGCCCAGGGCATCCTGGTAGGCGGTTGCCGCTTCGCCAGCCAGATCGAAGACGCGCTGCAACAGGGGTTCGAATCCAGTCCAGTCGTTGCCGGGTCGCATCGTGCGCCAGGCGTGTTCGCACTCGCTGCTGGCGAGCGACTGAGCTTCCACCAGGTCTTTGGGAATGGCGCGGGTCTGTTGCCAGGTGCGCTTCATTTCGCGCAGGTTGGCCTGCTGCCATTTACTCAGCCCACCGTCCTGTTCGGCTGCCTCGAAACGGTCGGCCAGGCGTTCATCCTGCAGGATCTCGGTGCGCAAGACGGTCAGTTCGGCCAGGGCTTTACTGCGGGCCGGGTTGCCTTTGGGCGGCATCATCACATGCTGGTCCCAACTCAGCATGGCTTCGGCATGGCCCAGTTGGGCCAGGCGGTGGAAGGTTTTTTCCAGGGTGACGTAGCTCATTGTGTTCCTCGGCGGCTTTAAAGTCTGGATGGATATCCCAATAGTGTGACATACAGACCTCGCTGTCACGGGGGTAATGGGCACTCCCGGGGCTGGTTAAGCCGGTAACACACGTCTAAATGGCATTGTTCACGGTTTGGCTATCGACACACTGTGTCGGGTTTCCTATGCTCTGTTCACTCAATCTGTCTAAAGACTTGTCGATGAATTCAGTCACGATCATTCCCCGTCATTCCGTATCGAGTGTCGGTAGCCTCCGGAATGTACCCAAGGTGTTCCGCCCTGCCCTGTGGCGGGTTGCCATCCTGCTTGCCCTGCTGTCACCGGCCTGGGCGGAACCGTTGCTCATTACCGGCCCTGAAGGTGAACTCAGTTTTAGTCAGGAGGATATTCTGGCGTTATCCGACCAGCAAATCATCACCGAAACACCCTGGACCGACGGCACTCTGACGTTTCGCGGCGCACCGCTGGCAACAGTGCTTGCCCAGGCAGGTATTAAGCAGGGTTGGGTGAAAGCGCGTGGCCTGAACAATTACTCCGTTAATGTACCGGTTGACCAGGCCCTGGCAGCAAAGGCGTTTCTGGCGGTGCATATGAACGGCGAGCTGATGCGCATTAAAGACAAGGGCCCATTCTGGATCATATTCCCCTGGGATGATCACCCGGAGTTGCTGACACGTGAGATCCGTTCCTGGTCGGTCTGGCAGTTGCAAGTGCTGAGCGAACTGGACTGAGGCATGCTGAACCGCATTGGTTTTATCACTGCCTGGGTGGTGTCGTTTATGCTCATGCTGGTCTGGCTGGGTATGCTGATCGTTCAGATATCCAGTGAGATCAACGTTTATCGCGACCAATTGCGCGACGATAGAGTCTGGCACATCACTCAGTTGCAACTGGAAATGGAGCGTCTGCGCGGCGCTCTGACCCTCTATCTGGAAAGCCCTACCGGCCAGCATCGCGAGCAAGCCTCGATTTCAACCGAAATATTATGGAGCCGGGCGGCGGTATTGACGCAAGGTGAAACCGGCGACTTTACGCGCACCTATGACACTCAGATTCACAATCAGGTCAGTAGCATTCTCAACAAGCTGCGTTCCGATGAAACGTTGATTTATGACATGTCTACCGAGTATGCCCGGCGCCTGCTGCCGGTGCTTAAAACCTGGATTGATTCTTTCCGCTATCGCATTTCGCGCCTGACTGAAAACGCCATGTCCGCGGCCGACGCCCGCGGCGAGCGTGTGCAACAAGCTTACCTGCAGATTCGTACTGTATTGCTGACCCTGGGTGCTCTTGGGGCCGGGTTGCTGGTGGTGTTGCTCTGGGCGTTTAACCGCAACCGCAACCTGCGTCTTGCCGCCGAAAAAGCTAACCGGGTGCAAGCCGACTTTCTGGCAAACATGAGCCACGAGATTCGAACGCCGCTGAACGGCATCATCGGCACCATTCAATTACTGGCCGAATCCCGGAATAAGTCTGAGCGCCAATCGCTGATTGGCACGCTGGAACAATCGTCCGAGGCGTTACTGTCGCAAATTAACGACGTACTGGACTACAGCCGACTGGATTCCGGCCATCAGCGTCTCGACAACCAGCCTTTTGACCTGGTTAAACTGATCGAATCTTCCACCCGGGTGTTCTATGCCCAGGCCCGCGCCAAGGACATCGGCCTGAACTTTGTGCCACCGCCCCAGGCCTCGGCCTGGGTGAACGCCGACGACGCCAAAATTCGCCAAATTCTGTTAAACCTTGTAGGCAATGCCATTAAATTCACCGGGCACGGCACGGTTGAAGTGAGTATGGACTTGCAAGACAAAGAAGAAGAGTACGGTCTGTGCTTACGGGTTCGAGACACCGGCATTGGCATTTCCCGGTCGAAACAGGTTCTGCTTTTTCAGCCGTTCCATCAGGCCGATGCCTCGACCAGCCGTCGCTACGGCGGTACCGGGCTCGGGCTCGCGATCAGCCAGCAACTGGCCCAGTTGCTTGGAGGCCGTATCGAACTGGACAGCCAGTTTGGCCGCGGCAGCGAATTCAGGCTGGTGCTAACACTGCCAAAAATCGAACCACCGGCCACCCAACGGGGCGTGACACCGGGACCCGAGCAATCTATCGGGCCACTCAGTGGCTCGGTACTGGTCGCTGAAGACAACCCGGTTAACCAAACCATTGCCCGGCGCATGCTGGAGAAGGCCGGTATCACCGTGACGCTGGTCAGCGATGGTCATCAGGTTCTGGAGCGCTGTGCCCGGCATCGCTTCGACCTGATCCTGATGGACGTTCAGATGCCAGGGCTCGATGGCCTCGAGGCCACCCGGCAATTGAAAGCGCGCGGTGACCCAACGCCCATCGTTGCACTGACTGCCAACGCCACCCAGGAAAGTCACCAGACCTGCCTCGAAGCCGGCATGTCGGATTTCATCACCAAGCCGTTCCGGTATCAGCAATTGCAGCGTGTGCTGCATCTCTATTTAGGCGGCAACCAACCAATCGTTAGCGACGGTCAAGGCGCTGACGGAACTCGCCCATAATAGTGTCGTAGAGCCCATCGCCAGACCAGGCATCTTCCACACTGCTGTCGATCGATGGGTTATCGTTGACCTCAATGATGTAGACATCGTCGCCGCGCTGTTTGAGGTCCACCCCATATAAGCCGTCACCAAACGCACTGGCCACGTCCAGAGCCGCCTTCAAGACCACACGAGGCGCTTCATGCGTCGGCACAGTTTCAAAGCCGCCGCTCTGCTGACTGGGTTTCGCTGAGTGGTTGTAGATTTGCCAGTGCCCTTTAGCCATGAAATAACGACAGGCGTAGATGGCCCGGCCGTTCAGCACGCCGATTCGCCAGTCGTAATCGGTCGGTACATAGGCCTGGGCCAGAATAATGGCACTTTGCTTTAGCAACTCTCCCACCGTTTTTTTCAGGCTCGCGAGATCCGTCACCTTGACCACGCCCTTGGAAAACGAGCCGTCCGGTATTTTTATCACCATCGGGAAGCCAAGCGAGGTTTCCAGATCTTCCAGCACGCTGTGCTGGGTAGAGGTAATGGCCCGGCTCTTCGGCGCCGGTAGATGCCGGGTGCGAATCAGGTCGGCCAGGTAAATTTTGTTGGTGCAGCGCAAAATACTGTCCGGATCGTCCATCACCACCATGCCTTCGTGTGCCGCCTTACGGGAAAACCGGTAAGTGTGGTGGTTCACGTTGGTGGTCTCGCGAATGAACAGCGCATCGTATTCTGCCAACCGGTAGTAATCCGACGGCTGAATAAAATCGACATCCATACCCTGGCGATGCGCGGCCTTCTCGAACTTTTTCAGCGCGCCCTTGTCACTGGGTGGGGTAGTTTCCTTATCGTTGATCAGAATCGCCAAATCGTACCGGTAGCGACGCTGGGCACGGGGAGCCCGCCAGACCTTTTTGGAGAACCGCTCCAAACTCTCGGCAAACACACCCTCTTCCGGCTCGGTCAGTGAATGCAGCCCCAACGCCTTAATCGAGGCCAGTTGCCAATTGGTTTTCTTCTGCACCGTCACACTCAGAATGGGCACCGGAAACCGCTCAAACAGCTGTTGGGAGGCGTCCGCCATGCCCGGGAACTCGCACTGACCGAAATAGATGTTCCAGCGCCAGCGAGTAGCATCCCCTGCGAGGGCGTTCAATGGTTTCTGAATGCTGTGATCAAGCACGCCATAGACTGCTGGCTGGGCAAGGTCAGTCAGCGTTTTCACCGAGGGAATCACTTTATGGCCACGCGCTTCAGCCAGCAACGAGACGTAATAACCCCGGCTCTGGTATTGATAATTGCGGCAAAGGTTGATGATGCGGTGCGGCGACAGCGGCGATTCGTCGATATACCGCTGCGCTGAGGTGACGTCGTCTGAAGGGTAATAAGCTTTCCAGTCCGAATCACGGTCGATAACCAGTTTTAACGTAGTCACTAGGGTCCTTTATCAATCCAGGCCTGACGGGTCGTCCGGGTGACCATCACGCCGGTCCCGCAAGCGATGAAAGTGTGCGCTACACTGTTTAAAACGCAAGATGTCGCCGTGAGAAATTCCTGGAAATCCACCCTCTGCTGACATCCTTTTTACCCTAGTCTATGGGTCGTAAAATCACCAACCATCAGGAACCGCTTTATGCAAATCCGGCTTGCCCGTGCTGCCGACCTCAGTGCCCTCGTTACACTCGAAAACCAATGCTTTGATTACGACCAGATCAGCCGCCGCAGCTTCCAACGCTTCCTGAGACAGCCACAGGACAGGCTGCTCATTGCTGAGGGAGATACCGGGAATCTACTGGGTTACGGCTTGCTGTTGCACCGGCGTGGAACTGTGTTGGCGCGAATTTATTCCTTGGCGGTCTCGCCCGAAGCACGCGGAATGGGTCTCGGCAAACAGTTATTGCGAGCGCTTGAAGTGGAAGCCATCGATACCCAATGCCGCTTTGTGCGACTTGAGGTGCGCGACGGTAATGCGGCGGCTCTGGCGCTGTACAAAGCACAGGGCTATAAAATTCTGCATCGTCGCAACGGTTACTATGTCGATGGCGGTGACGCCTTTTCCCTGGAAAAGAGGCTGCACAGCCAACCATCGCAACACCCGTTACGACCCTATTACCCTCAGTCAACGCCGTTCACCTGTGGACCGGCCGCGTTAATGATGGCCTTGAACCACCTTGACCCGTCGCAACCGCTTAACCGGGCTCAGGAGATCCAGCTGTGGCGCGAAGCCACCACCGTCTATATGACCACGGGCCTTGGCGGCACGTCGCCCCTTGGACTGGCGCTGGCCGCCGACAAACGCGGTTTTGAAACCGAAGTATGGGCCAGCCATCTGGAACCGCCCTTTATCGACAGTGTGCGCGTTGAACACAAACGCCAGGTCATGATCGATGTACATAACCAGTTTCTGGAAGAAGCCCGGGCCAGGGGCGTTGGCCTGCACCAGCGGGTGCTGATGGCGAGCGAAGTTCATGACCTGCGCCAGGCCGGGTGGCAAATTCTGTTGCTGATCAGCACCTGGAGACTGAACCGCAACAAAGCCCCGCACTGGGTCTGGTGGGTCGGCGAAGACGACCACCACGCCTACCTGAACGACCCGGAAATCGACGAAGACGAGGCCCAGTCCGCCTTCGACAACCAGTTTATGCCAGTGCCCATAGAAGCCATGGATGCCATGACCCGTTATGGCAAGCAACGCTTTCGGGCAGCTGTGCTGGTTCGTAATTGCGCGAAGATCTGAGTCACAACCCGGCCCGAACCGGTACCGACTTTCGCACTAGTTTTCATTTGCCTGCCAGGCCTGCCAGGCACTTCGATAGCGCTCGCCCTGTTCATCGGCCAGGCGATTGGCCATACGAGCGGGCTCATAGGCCGCCTTGTAATTCTGCTGCCGCATTAAAGCCCAGGCCAGATTGTGGTGCGCCGCCGCGCTATCGGCATTGAGCGTAAGCGCTTGCTGGTAAGCGTGCTGAGCGTCTACAAACCGTTGCTGGCGATAACGAACATTGCCCAGCCCCATCCAGGCGATCAATTGATCTGACCAGCGCTGTGTGGCGGCCTGGTATGCCAATGCGGCCGCTTCGAACTGCCCGGCCTGTTCAAGCCCGGCCGTGGCTTCAAGGTAAGGGGTAAGTTCCGCATTGACCGGAAACTCTCCCGGCCGGTGCATGGTCATCGCCCAATAGTCGCCACCGCGCCATTCCAGTTCGAAGCGCCTGAAATCGCGCTCCAAGCCAGCCGTAGTACCGGAGTGCAATACTATAATTTCTTCTTTCAGGTCGTAGCCAATAACAACGGCGTAATGCCAGACCGGATAAAAGCCAAAACCGAGGTTCTGAAACACGAGAACGGGGTGCCTTGCTTCTAGCTGCCCAAGCAGAGTAGAAAAGCGGGTGTCGTGCACATAGGGGAGTAGACCCTGACGACGGGTCGCCGCCAGCATTTCAGCTTGCAAGCTGCCCTGGCGGGATTCAATAAAAACCTGATCCACCAGTTCATCGGGCTGTATCAGTTCACCCTGATGGCTCATCAACATCGCCAGGCTAGCCGGGCCGCATTGATAGGCTTCCTGAGGGAAGAAAGGAACCTCGTCCAGCAAAACCCTGTCGGTCAGGCCGGTAACAGAAGGCTCGGTTGATAACTGCTTATACTGCAGAGTGCCAGTGGCGCACCCGGTTAAAAAGCCGGCTGCTACCACCAGCAACCAACCTGTCTGCCTCAATAACACGCCTTAACGCAGCAGGATTATCAGTATGATGATCAGCAGAATCAGCGTTACCGAACCACCGGCGGGTTCGTCATCCATGTGCTGGGACAGCTGCAGTAGTTCGGCGTTGGTCAGGGCGGCAACACGCTCCGCAGCCTGTTCGGGCGAGATGCCGTAATCGATCAGTTGCTGCTGAACATCCCCACGAGCGATTAGGGACTGCAGTTCATCACGGGTTATCGTACCGTTTTGCTCCTGCAACAGCGTTTCGGTGCCCACGATATCGGCCACGGCCAGTTGCGACCCCAAACTGCCGATTACCAGACTGGTAACCAGTGATACGACGGTAATCCAGCGAGGTAAACTACTGAGCTTCATGACGATCTCCTTTTATCATTGATGTATCTGTTCGACTCTAACAGGTTGTCACACAGCCTACCTGAATTTCATCCGCAGTGTGTCCCCGGTCACCTGTCGCCATCGAGCCGCCACATTCCACCGATAAAAATGGTCCGCCACCCCAAGTCTGACACTGGATACAGTGGCAGGCCTCCATGTGAAGGTTACCAGGGGTGGCAGTAATACTGACTTTGCCGCAAAGGCAAACTCCTGTCTGTTCGTTGGCTGACATTGGCTGCACTCCTGCAATAAATCTTGGTTTCCGGATTGATAACAGGATCATGGGCCCATGAATTCAGCCTTTTCCAAACTAAGGTGGCCTCACCATGCCTCAACACCCTCACCGCCCGTTTAGAGGTAATCTACAGGCTCCCAAGCCCTTTACAGGAACCTTTAATGCCTTGACTTTTATATGCTTTAATAGTTATATACTAAGCAGAGCAATTTCATTGATCGACTGACCCTCCTGGCCAGTCAGAACATACAGCGAAGAAGTTAGCAATGAATATTCTATTCTGGGTTCTACAGGTGATTCTGGCGTGGTTGTGCATCGCAGGTGGGTATTTTCAGATGTTCAAGCTCGGTCAGCTACAGGAAGACGTTGCCTCCATGCGCGAGCTTCCGCATAGCCTGTGGATGATGCTCGGGGCTATTGGGTTTATCGCGGGCATTTTCTTGATTCTGCCTGCGGCCCTAGGCCGATTGCCGGTTGTGACGCCTGTTGCTGCGGCGGTTATTGCGGTTCACTCGCTTTTAATCTGCGCCTTGTACCTCTATTACGGTGATCGCGCACCCCTGCCCTACAGCCTCGCCATGGCAGCGATTGCGGCGGTTATTGTCTACGGTCGGTTCGTACTGAAGCCGCTGTAAGGCAACCCCACTTTTTGCCAGCTTTTTAGGTAAAATAAGGCATGAAATCCAGGTGGTAAGCAGAAAGCTATGGAATCAACTTTCGATGTGGTTGCGGAACCGAACCGACGTGCCATCCTGAGCTTGTTACTGGCGAATGAGTGCTCGGTTGGCGAAATTGGGCAGACACTGCAGTTGTCACAACCTTCAGTGTCCAAACATCTGCGGGTATTGCGGGAGGCGGGGTTTGTGGAATCTCGCGTATCCGCACAACGGCGCCTGTACAGAATCAGACCCGAGCCGCTGATGGAACTGGATGCCTGGCTGGCGCCGTTCCGGCGGTATTGGTCGACCCAGATCGATGCGTTGGAGCGACATCTGGATCAGATGGATGACGTGCCGATAGCAGCGACCACCACCAAGGGAAAGAGCCCGGATGAGTAACCGCGAACACTACGAGCCAGGCATGGCCTTCGGCGCGACTATTCAGCAGGATGATGAACAATGGACTCTGGTGCTGGTGCGCGAACTGGCCCACGCCCCTGCCAAAGTCTGGACCGCCATCACCGACCCGGAACACCTGCGCCAATGGGCCCCGTTCGATTCAGACAGAAACCTGGCTACCCCTGGCTCAGTCCGGCTGTCTACCGTCGGAACGCCGACACCCCATGTCACCGAAACCGAAGTTAAGCGAGCCGAGCCACCCACACTGCTGGAAATGAGCTGGGGCGACGCCGACATGCGCTGGGAGCTGGAGCCTCTGCAAAATGGCGGCACCCGGCTAACCCTGTGGCACAGCATTGGTCGCGATTACATTTCAATGGGCGCTGCTGGCTGGCATATCTGCTTTGACGTTCTGGACCGGTTGCTGACCGGCAAGCCGATCGGTCGAATTGTCGGACCCGAGGCAATGAAGTTCGGCTGGCCCCGGTTGAAGGCGGAGTACGAGGGAAAGTTCGGCCCTAAGCCGGACGCTTAAACTCCGCCCCCAGAATATCCAACGTTATCTCGCCAAAGCGCTCCAGCATGAGCGCTTCCGCCTCATTCATAACATCGTTCAGCGCTGCGTTCACCGCGTGTTCTATCGGGCATTGAGTATGCTCGTCGGTCAGGCCGATGGTAAAAATCGAGTTGTCGCCAAGGGCCCGGTGGATGTCCAGCAAGGTCAGCTCACTCAGCGGTTTCGACAACGACCAGCCACCGCTGTGCCCTTTAACAGATTGCACATAACCCTGATCACGCAACAGCGCCATGGTGCGGCGCACCACCACCGGGTTGGTACTGAGCATCTGAGCCAGTACATCCGAGGTAACGGGGCTATCAAAGGCATCCAGATGCACCAGCACGTGCAATACCCGGGATAATCGGCTGTCTTTTCTCATAGTCCACCTATTCAACGAGCCCCAATCCTATCATGGAACTTTTTATGTTACATGTATTGCGCTCGCACATTCCTTGATGTAACAATATTAGTTACATGATGCAGATGAGGAATCACTATGAACGTTGATGTGGTCATAATCGGAGGAAGTTTTGCGGGCCTGGCCGCCGCCATGCAACTGGTGCGTGCCCGCAAAAAGGTGGTTGTGATTGACGCCAATTCACCGCGCAACCGCTTTGCGGAAGCCTCCCATGGTATATTTTGCCTCGACGGCAAAACACCCGCCGAGATTCGCAGCACAGCACTGGCTCAGTTGCGCGCCTACCCAACCTTTGAATTGATTGAAGAATACGCACTGGCTATCGAATCCTCGGGTGATGGCTTTGCTGCGATAACCGAAAGCGGCCAGCGCCTGAACGCCAAACGGGTGATCCTGGCCATGGGCATTACTGACACACTGCCTGACATTCCGGGCCTACAGGAACGCTGGGGCAAGACCGTCGTTCATTGCCCCTATTGTCACGGGTATGAACTCAGTGATCGTGCCCTCGGTGTATTGGCCACCAGTGAGATGTCATTCCACCAAGCCGCCATGATTCCCGACTGGGGCGCAACCACGCTCTTTACTCAGGGCCGGTTCAAGCCGGAAGGCGACACGCTGAAGCACCTGCTGGCACGCGGCGTTATCCTCGAACACTCACCGATTGTTGAGGTTCTGGGCAACGATGTGGACGTTGAAGGAGTGCTACTGGCCAATGGCCGAACAGTCCCCATTCAGGGGTTGTATGTAGGTCCGAGAATTACGCTGAACTCGCCTTTAATCGAACAACTGAAACTGGAGATAGAGGAAACACCACTGGGCTCCATCGTGAAAGTGGACGGAATGAAAGAAAGTTCATTAAAAGGCTTATACGTAGCGGGCGATCTATCAAACCCCATGCAAAACGGCACCTTCGCCATCGCATCGGGCACCATGGCGGGCGTTGCGGTTCATCGGTCGCTTATTTTCGATACCTAAGAGTCTGTCGACTAATACTCACCTCAATTTTGTGCAATACCCTAGCCCGCCGCTATAGCAGACTGCAGACATTGCCACTCAGGAGGACAGCAATGAGTCTTTCCATGTTTCTGCCAATGTCGGCGTTTGCCCTTGCGGCCTCGATCTCACCGGGGCCAGTTAACCTGGTGTGCTTGAGCAGCGGCACCCGTTATCCGCTTCGTGATCAACCGAGCCCTGGCGGTGCTACTCGCTGCCAGCTGCGTCTACAGCCATTCAATTTTTATGTCAGGGTTGTTGGCTTAAAACCGGTGGCGAAGTGAGCAAGAGGCGCTTACCTTAGCATGATGTGTGTATTCAGGAATAAGACAACCGAATGACTGATCTAATCAGGGTTTCAACCGGCCTGAGTCAGCTCGACCGCTTGCTCGATGACCTGCGCATTGGTGATAACGTCGTCTGGCGGGTCAGCGACCTCGACGATTACCGGCGTCTGGTCACGCTCTTCGCCGAGGCCGCCGTAAAGCAACAACGTGACATCATTTACGTGCGCTTTGGGCAGCAAGCGCCACTGCTCGCCGCCAGCCCCGGTGTCCGGGTGGTGCCGGTAGAGGCAGAAGGTGGATTCGAGTCATTCACCCAACGCGTCTGGCAGCTGATTACCGATTACGGCCGCGGCGCTTTTTATGTGTTCGACAGCCTCTCGGAATTGCTGGATGCCTGGGCTACAGACACCATGGTCGGTCACTTTTTTCAGGTGGTATGCCCCTACCTTTATGAGCTGGATACGGTTGCCTATTTTGCCCTAAATGCCCAGCGTCATTCACGCGCGACCGTGTCGCGCATTCGCCAGACAACGCAGGTACTGATCGATATCCACCACTATGAATCATCGCGTCAACTTCAACCAGTCAAGGTCTGGCAACGGCACCGACCGACATTGTTTTTGCCGCATCACTGGCACAGCGATAATACCTTTGAGCCGGTTCAGGACAGCGCATCGGCAACGGCACTACAGACCGCCATCGCACTGCAAAACGATGCAGACAGTCAGCGCCTTGGTCTTGATTACTGGGACCACCTCTTTGTTCAGGCCGAACAACGCCTGGCTGAGTCGGGTGACGATGACGCGCTCAAAGAGCGAATTCTGACCGTACTGATTGCTCGCCAACCTCGCATGCTGTCATTGGCACGCGAGTACCTGTCGCTGGCCGACCTGGTCGGAATCCGTCAGCGTTTGATTGGCAGTGGCTTTATTGGTGGCAAAGCCGTGGGCATGATCCTCGCCCGGGCGATTCTGGCACGCGAAGAACCAGAACTGACCGCCGACCACCTCGATCCTCACGACTCCTGGTACCTGGGGGCCGATGCATTTTATTCTTTCCTGGTGCACAACGATTGCTGGCCGCGGTTTATGCAGCAACGAACGCCTGCGGGCTGCTACCGCGACGCGCCAGCCTTGCGTCAGGCGATACGCCAGGGCAACTTCCCGCTGGAGGTTCATCAGGGGCTTGAACGCCTGCTCGACTACTACGGTCAGTACCCGATCATGGTTCGCTCCAGCAGCGTGCAGGAAGACGGCTTTGGCAACGCCTTCGCCGGCAAGTACGAGAGCGTGTTTCTGGTGAATCAGGGCAGTCCGGAAGAACGGCTCGCCGCACTTGAACAGGCTATTTGCACTGTCTACGCGTCGGCCCTGAGCGATGAAGCCCTGCACTACCGGGAACAACGGGGCCTGCTCGACCAGGAAGAGCCAATGGCTTTGCTGATTCAACGGGTCAATGGCAGTTACCACGACCACTATTATCTGCCCGATGCTGCCGGTGTGGGCGTATCGCGCAACGCTTTCGTTTGGGATGAGAGCATGGACCCAAGCGCTGGCATGGTTCGCCTGGTGATGGGACTGGGCACCCGGGCCGTAGACCGCATCAGCGGTGACCACGCCGCGATGATCGCCCTCGATCAACCCAACAAACAGCCCTACCGAACCCGGGATGAACGCTATCAGCATTCACAACATCAGGTGGATGTACTGGATATCACCGGTACCGGTCTGACCACGATACCGGTGCAGCGCCTTGCGGCTGAAACCACTGATCTGCCATTCGACCACCTGGCTGAGGTGGACCGCGAAGCCGGCAAGCGCGCCCGGGAACTGAAGCTGTACAGCCCGGTCTGGCGACTGACCTTTCAGGCTTTGCTTAACCAGACCGCCTTTACCACTCAACTGCAACGCTGCCTGCACCAGCTTGAAAACGCCTACGGCCAACCGGTGGATACCGAGTTCACCCTGAGGCTGAATGATCAGGGAGCGCCCCACATCAACCTGGTGCAGTGTCGCCCGCTCGGCACCCTGGGCACAGTGCGACCTGTTGAGTTTCCGGATGCAGTGCCGGATGACCAGGTGCTGTTTCAGACAAAAGGGCACTTCATGGGCGGTACCATGGACTGGACGTTCAACCGCCTACTTTGGGTGGATGCCGAGGCCTATGCGCCCCTGTCACAGCCACAGAAACAGGCAGTCGCCCGATTAATCGGAGATTGGAATCGTCATCTCGACAAGGAAGACCGGGTATTGCTGATTGGGCCCGGCCGTTGGGGCGCCAGCAGCCCGGAGCTGGGCGTACCGGTGCGTTTTTCGGATATCCACAGGGTCAATGTTCTGGTTGAGGTAGCGGATCTCGGGCGTGGACTGGTGCCGGAACTGTCTTATGGCTCGCACTTTTTTATGGATCTGGTCGAAAACCAGACGGGCTATGTTGCGCTCTTTCCGCAACAGTCGGATCAGCAAGTTCAACTGGAGCCACTGGCCGATTTCCCCGCCCTGGCACACCCGGACGACAGCGAAGCAGCTCAGGATGAAACCGTGGCCCGATGCCTTCGGGTGATCGACTCAGGCGCAACGCCGGTGCGCCTGGTGTCGGATGTGGTCACGCAGCGTTGCCTGTGCTGGTGGCCGGGATGACGGGTTAAACGAGGCCCATGGCATCCATGGCGCGAGCGACTTTCAGAAAGCCCGCGATGTTGGCGCCTACCACGTAATTACCGGGTGAACCAAACTCATCGGCGGTCTCGAACGCCGACTTGTGAATGTCGACCATGATCTGGTGCAGCCGGGATTCGGTGTGCTTGAACGTCCAGGCATCACGGCTAGCATTTTGCTGCATTTCCAGAGCGCTGGTGGCCACCCCGCCCGCGTTGGCCGCCTTGCCGGGCCCGAAGGCAATACCTGCCTCTTCAAAAATGCTCACGCCCTCAGGTGTCGTTGGCATATTCGCGCCTTCGGCAACGGCGATCACACCGTTTTCTACCAGGGTTTTAGCGTCTTTCCCGTTCAGTTCGTTCTGGGTAGCACAAGGTAAGGCGATGTCGCAGGGCACACTCCAAATATCACCGTTTTCAGTGTATCGGGCTTTGGTGCGGGTTTCGGTGTAGGCACTCAGTCGGCGACGCTCAACCTCCTTCAACCGCTTCAGCAGATCCAGATCTATGCCCTGTTCATCAACAATAATCCCGCTGGAATCCGAACAGGCGATGACTGTCGCTCCTAACTGTGTGGCTTTTTCAATGGCGTAAATGGCCACGTTACCCGAGCCGGAAACCACCACCTTTTTGCCGTCAATGCTGTCGTTTCGCGCTTTGAGCATTTCATCTACAAAGTAAACGGTGCCATACCCGGTGGCTTCCGTGCGAGCCAGGATACCGCCCCAATCCAGCCCCTTACCGGTCAAAACACCAGACTCATAGCGGTTGGTGATGCGTTTGTACTGGCCAAACAGATAGCCGATTTCCCGCTGGCCAACGCCAATATCTCCGGCTGGCACGTCAGTATATTCACCCATATGACGATACAGCTCAGTCATCAGGCTCTGGCAAAACCGCATGACTTCCGAATCAGACTTCCCTTTGGGGTCAAAATCGCTCCCACCCTTACCACCGCCAATGGGCATACTGGTCAGCGCATTTTTGAAAATCTGCTCAAAACCGAGGAACTTGATGATGCCGAGATAGACCGAGGGGTGAAACCGCATCCCGCCTTTATAGGGCCCCAGGGCCGAATTGAATTCCACCCGGAAGGCGCGGTTGATGTGAACCTCACCTTTGTCGTCCTGCCAGGGCACCCGGAAGATGATCTGCCGCTCTGGCTCACAAATACGCTGTATGATCTTTTGCTCGGCAAATTCAGGGTACTTCACCAGAACCGGACCCAGCGTCTCCAGCACTTCGTGAACGGCCTGATGAAACTCATCCTCGCCCGGATTTCGGTGCAAAACATCCCGGTATATCTGATCCAGTTTTTCGTCCAGTCGAGCAGACATACGTCTCTCCAATCGAAGTATTGTTATTAACCGGCCCTCGGCCGATTATGGGAATTCAGCGCGCATTACCGGTCATTGCAGCATAAGGCTGACCTAAAGTGCAATTGAACTGTGGGTCCGAACACCCTGAACGCAGTTTCCCTAGGAGTCTGTCGGACTTAGGGGATCGAAGCGAGGGAGTGGGACGACGAGGCCAAATATTCGCAAATTTCGTGTGCATAGTGGGCCTATGTTCTCGAAATTTGCGGATATTTGGGCCGTTGTCCCGCTTCCGCAGCCGATTCATCCTAAGTCCGACAGACTCCTAGCGGTCGCTCAAGCATCCCGTTTGGCCCGCCGCCCCATACCGCCCGGCCACCCCCCACAATCTGCAACACCCTCTTGGCAAAGATGACCTTGATCATGGGGCGGACTGCGCCTAGCGTAACGGGCTTTAGCCATCTTTCACAAAATGCAGGTATCGGTATGCAGTTTGAACACCTTTCCGTGGCGGCGCCCAGGGGGCCTGCTTTGCATTTGGCTGACTGGGCGCTTGAACCGGGCGAACGTTGGGTTGTGCTCGGTGGCAATGGCAGCGGCAAGAGTACGCTGGCGCGCTTGCTGTGTGACGAGTTGCAACCAGCATCAGGAACGCTGCGGAACCGGCCCGAGCGGGTGCATTGGCTGTCGCTGGAAAACCAGCAGGCGCTGTACGAGCGTGAACTCTACCGGGATGAAACGGATCTGACCGATCACATCGACCCGGGTACGACGGTGCGCGAACTGATGGAGGAAATCGCCCCCTGGTCAGCCCGTCACGATGAACTCGTCGCCAGCCTCGGTATGCATAACCTGCTGGAACGGGGTTATCGATTGCTCAGTTCCGGGGAAGGTCGCAAGGTAATGCTGGCGCGAGCAGTACTCGAACAGCCGAATTTGCTGTTGCTCGATGAACCCTATGAAGGGCTCGACCCGGTAGCAAGACGAGACCTGGAAACCGCGCTTGGGCTGTTGGCTAAACAGGGCCAGTGGCTGATGCTACTGATCAACCAGCGACAGGATATTCCGGAATGGGCCAGCCATTTGGCCCTGCTGGACCGGGGGCGACTGATGTTGAACGGCGCCGCCGGTGACGTTCAGGCTCACCCTGACTGGCAGGCCGCACTCGCCTTTACTCGCGCCGATGCGCTGACCTTGCCACCGCGCCAGTCTGATTTTCAATTACCCGACTGGCCCGCTGACCAGCCGTTGGTCGACCTGCAAAATGGCCGAGTTGAATACGCCACCGGCGTTCAGTTTGAAGGCCTTAACTGGCAACTGATGCCCGGAGAACACACCCAGATCATTGGCCCCAATGGGTGTGGCAAATCGACGCTGCTGAGTCTCGTCAGTGGCGACCACCCGCAGTGCTATGCCAACCACCTGACGGTGTTTGGCTATCGGCGTGGCCGGGGTGAGACCATCTGGGACATTAAAAAGCATCTTGGGTTGGTTTCCGGTGCGTTACATCGGGATTATCGGGTCGCGGGTAATGTCATCACGGCAGTGGTATCCGGACTGAGCGATTCGATTGGGGTCTACACCAACACCGGTGCCGAAGAAGCACACCTGGCGCACCAGTGGCTTGAACTGCTGGGGCTGGACCATCGCGCGGGCGATGCGTTTCGCAGCCTTTCGACCGGCGAGCAACGCCTGGTGCTAATCGCCCGGGCGCTGATCAAACAGCCGCCGTTGCTAATTCTCGATGAACCGACCCAGGGCCTGGACGACGTTAACCGGTTCCGGGTTTTGGCGGCGATGGAACGCATTCTGGATACCGGGCCGTCCACGCTGCTCTTTGTCAGCCATCGCGAAGACGAGCACCCGGCACTGATCCAAACCCGCCTTCAGTTCGAACCGGATACCAGTGGTGCCGCCCTGTACCGAGTGCAGGTACAATCCCGTTAGTGGCCAACGCAGACGGTTAAACGCTCAGGGACTTCGTTTATAAGGACATGCCCCTCACCATGCGCTATTTATTGAAAACACTTGCCCTGCCACCAGCCAGCTCACTTCTGCTGGCGGTGCTCGCACTGATCCTGTGGCGTCGCCACCCTAAAATCGCCCGGGTGCTGTCGATCACTTCGTTGGTCAGCTTCTGGTTGCTGGCCACGCCGGCCGTCAGCATCGCCCTGATGCAATCGCTGGAGCGTCAGCACCGCGTTTTATTTCCAGATCAACTGGCGACAACAGACGCTGAAGCCATTGTTATTCTGTCTGGCGGCATGGATTCTCATGCCTCGGAATTCGGCTACCCGGTATCAGACGCTCACACCCTGGTCCGGTTACGTTACGGGGCTTTTCTGCAACGGGAGACCGGGCTGCCTGTTCTGACGACTGGTGGCCACCTGTACCGTGATTCTGATCTGTCGCTTGCCGAGGTCATGGCAAACGACTTGCGCAACGACTTCCAGCTACTCACCGAATGGACGGAAAACCGCAGCCGCACGACGCTGGAGAACGCCCGATTCAGTGCTCAAATATTAAATGACGCTGGCATCAACCACATTTTACTGGTGACCGAAGGCTTCCATATGCCCCGCTCAGTCAGGGTTTTTGAGCAAACCGGATTGACAGTCACCCCCACACCGACCGCCAAAACCTGGGAAGACATCAGCGCACTCAGTGGTTGGTTGCCTACCAGCCGTGCCTTGCACCAGAGCAACCAGGCGCTGCATGAATACCTGGGCATGCTGGTCTATCGCTGGCTTTAGCCTGTGCTTAAACCTTGCTCCCAGGTGCATCCACCAGTTTAAAACTGGTATGTCGCAGGCGCTGGCTCAGCAGGTGGGAGACTTTCCAGAGAACGCGGAACGCCAGATCCAGCTCATGCCAGCGGCGGCACCGGTATCTGATTAAAGCCTTTCCAGTCGCTGCCATTCGGCGTTAGTGACCGGGCTGACCGATAGCCGGGACTGGCGCAGTAAGACCATCTGCTCAAGGTCCGGCACGGCTTTGATCGCTTTCAGGCTGACCACACCTGGCCAGTGTCTTACATAACGAATCTGCACCACCGACCAGCGATTGTTGTTGGCCGAGCTTTTCGGGTCGAAATAGGGAGATTCCGGGTTCACGGCATCCGGGTCGGGGCCTGGGCCTGTGATCACTTCGCCTTCACCCACTATGCCAGGCTCTGCGCAGGAAGAATGGTAAATCAACACCCGTTCACCGGGCGTCATCTCGCGCAAGAAGTTCCGCGCCTGGTAATTGCGAATGCCGTTCCAAGGCTCGCCTTTGACCCCGGCAGCGGCCAAATCGTCGATGGAAAAGACATCCGGTTCGGTTTTTAGCAGCCAATTTGTCATTTTTTTGCCCGTTTGTGCGTATTAAAAATAAAATAATTTGATCTTCATCACAGATTTGCCACATTAATTGACAGATACTCCGCCATGATTCTGACAGATCAATAGAATTCGATTAGTATCAAAGTAGAATGAAGTCCCACCGGTGTCGAGGCCGGTGTAAACAGACCGGTCAATCCGGCTAACCATAATCAATTATTAAAAAAAGAAAGCCTTATGAAACGCAGTAAACCGGATATTCTGGTGATGCTGGCGCTGATACTCGGTCTGGGAGTGACCCTGAGTGGCATGTCGAAAGGAGAGAATCGCGAGCGCATCAACGATGTGAATGCCAAAGCGTCCGGTATCCTGTTAGGAACCGAGCTTAACCGCCAATAATCGTCCTGGCTGGTCGCCCGATTGACCCAGTAGCTATTTGTAGACTCTCTGGTCGGTGATCACCGCCGCCAGAGGCAAGTCCCAACCTTCTTGTGGAATGGCTATCACCCGCTGGCACTCATGCGCTACGCCCAGACGCTGTGGCTGCTGTGGCCAGCGCTGTTCATGGGCGAACGTCCGATCGTAAAAACCACCGCCCATTCCCAGCCGACCACCTTCAGCATCGAACCCCACCAGCGGCATTAACACCCAGTCCAGCGTCCAGGTAGGAATTCGTTCCGGATTGGCGGGCTCGGGAATGCCAAAGCGGTTGCGCCGCATAGGCTCGCCAGGTCGCCAATGGCAGAACCACAGGTGCGGCCGCACCGGATCCAACGGGTTTAACACCGGTAAAAATAACGATTTGCCGTCGCCGACGAGTTGCTTGATCAAGGGGTTCAAATTGATTTCACCGTCATTGGCCCAGTACAGAGCAATGCGCCGGGTGCGCGAGTAATCGGGGTGGCGGCGGACCTGCCGGATCAAGCCTTTCGCGGCATGGTGTTGTTCGGTTGCCGACAAGGCTCGGCGACGCGCGCGCAATTCTTTGCGTAAAGCGCGTTTGTGACGGGCGATATCCGGGTCGGGCTGCTTCATCCGGTACAGATTCCTGAGTCAAGATGCCTGCAGACGGAGCGAAAGGGGGTTGCCCAGGCAACAGGCCTGAACAGAGAGCGATGTGCGCCCATAATTAACAAGGGCGTCGTAAAACAGATATCCCCAGACTACCGCTGCCATGAGAGACCTTGAACCGCAGAGTTCAAGGCGGCGTCCCTCGTGATAAATTAGGCTTTCCGACAAGCGGACATGCTCACATTATCAGCTAAGAGACACCTGGGTATACATTATCGGCTCGAGGACTTTGCATAGCTGGCGCATAGCCCAGGGATCCCCCGAATTATAATGAAAATGCGGCGAATGACAGTCTTGACAGATACGATTTATTCACTTCCCGATCACTTTGAAACGCCCGCCTCGCCTGGGACACGCTCTCTGGGCCGACAACGCTGATCGAAAAATTTTCGTCCCCGGGGACTTAACCGTCAGTCGTCTTCGTTCAAATCCATCGCGATGCTGATTTGCTCTGGCAACGCCTGGCTGATTTTCTGCTCAAGCCGCGCCAGCGTATCCTGATCATCGGCGACGACTGGGGTGGTATCGAGCAACTCCCGGGTCAGGTTCAGTGCCGCCATCACCGCAATGCGCTCGATGCCGAACACCTTGCCGGTCACCCGAATTTCCTTCATTTTCCGATCCAGCGCCCGCGCCGCTTCTTCCAGCTTGGGTTCCTGGCCTTCAGGGCAGGCGACGCGGTATTCACGGTCAAGAATAGTGACCGTCAGGGTCTGTAAATTGCTCATTCCGATTGCTCCATGGCCCGCAAGCGCACTATCATCGCTTCGACCCGGTCGCGGGCCAGCTCATTCTGTTTAATCAGTTTGGCACGCTCGGCTTGCCAGGCAGACCGCTCGGCTTTCAGCAGCTGATTTTCCTGCTCCAGGCGCTGAAACTGGTCGAGCAAGGCGTCCAGTTTGTGTTCCAGACTCTTCAGGGATGGTTCAGACATAGGCAGGCCAGCTTTGTTTACGGGGGCCTACTATATAAACGCGGCTTGGCAACGGTCAACGACTGCGGTCATAGCTTGAGCTGTGATAGCATGTTTTATAGGTAAAAAGTATCAGTAAAAGTGACGTCCGGACTGGACCCGGACCCGCGCATTCCCTGGGCCACCCCCTCCCGGCCCCCCGATTGGAGCCTTCATGTCCGACTCGTCAACAAAACACTCTGAACCCCGCCCTGAAGCCCCTGAGATGGCTTATGAAGACCTCGCCGAGCTGTTCCGACGCCTCGGTACCGGCCAAACGCCGACGTCGCTGCATGCGTCTCTGGCGGGTATATTGGCCGCAGGCCACCGCATGAGCAGTGAAGACTGGGTGCACTGGGCCCTGGACCTGATAGCCCCGACAGAAACCGTCACCGAAGGGCACCATATTATTCTAAAAGGCCTGTACGTCTGGACCCTGCAATCGCTCGAAGACACCGGTCTCGGCTTTACCCTACTGTTGCCCTCAGATGATGCCCCACTGGATGAACGCCTCGATGCGCTCAGCGACTGGAGTGGCAGCTTCCTCGGCGCCTTTGGCTCCGTCGGCGTGGTGGCAGAAGGCCAAGCCCTGCCGGAAGCCGTAGAAGAAGTGCTGGAAGATTTATCGGCCATTGCCCAGGTCGATACCGAATACGAAGAAGGCGACCAGGCTGAGGCCGACTTCCTGGCGATCAGCGAACACGTGCGCCTCGGCGTGCTGACGCTGTTCTTGGAATACAACGCCAGTGACGACAAACCCCCGGTGGTTCACTGACTATGAGGGCGACAACATGAAACACATCAGCCCGGCGGAATTTGCCGAACGGCGCAAGCGTTTGATGGAACAGATGGCTGATAACAGCATCGCCATCCTGCCGTCCGCCACTGAAACTATTCGCAACAACGACGTACACCACCGCTTTCGTCAGAACAGCGATTTCATGTACCTGACCGGCTTTCGCGAACCCGATGCGGTGCTGGTGTTGATGCCCGGCCGCGAGCAGGGCGAATACGTTCTGTTCGTGCGCGACAAAGACCCGGCCCGGGAAATCTGGGATGGCTACCGCGCTGGCCCCGACGGCGCCGTCGAGCAATACCAGGCCGACGATGCCTTCCCGATAGACGACATCGACGACATTCTGCCAGGCCTGATGGAAAGCCGCAGCCGCGTCTATTCGCAAATGGGTGTCGACGGCGACTTCGACCACCAGCTGATGACCTGGGTCAACCAGATTCGCGCCAAGGTGCGCACCGGGGCCCAGCCGCCGGAAGACTTTTCCGACATGTCGCACCTGCTGCACGACCTGCGCTTGTTCAAATCGAAACAGGAAATCGCGATCATGCGCGAGGCCGCCAAAATTAGCGCCCGCGCTCACACCCGCGCCATGCAAGTCTGCAAACCCGGCATGATGGAATACCAGCTACAAGCCGAAATTGAACACGAATGCATGATGGCAGGCAGCCCCTGGCCCGCCTACCCGGCCATTGTTGGCAGCGGCGACAACGCCTGCATTCTGCACTACATTGAAAACACCGCCAAAATCAAAGACGGCGACCTGGTGCTGATCGACGCCGGTTGCGAATTGGAATTCTACGCCTCCGACATCACCCGCACCTTCCCCGCCAACGGCCACTTCAGCACCGAACAACGCGCCATTTACGACCTGGTGCTGAGAGCCCAGTACGCCAGCATCGAAGCCGTACGCCCCGGCCAGCCCTGGATCGCCCCACACGAAACTACGGTGCGTGTGCTGGTCGAAGGCCTGGTCGAACTCGGCTTGCTCGATGGCAACGTCGACGACCTGATCGCCAGCAACGCCTACGCCCCTTTTTTCATGCACAAGACCGGCCACTGGCTGGGTATGGATGTACACGATGTCGGCGACTACAAAGTCGGCGGTAAATGGCGCGTGCTGGAACCCGGCATGGCGCTGACCATCGAACCCGGCCTCTATATTTCTCCACACAATACCAAGGTCGAGGAACGCTGGCGTGGCATTGGCGTACGCATCGAAGACGATGTTGTGGTTACTCGCGAAGGCTGCGAAGTGTTGACCCAGGATGTGGTGAAAGACCCGGCAGATGTCGAGGCCTTGATGAAGGGTGGGCAGAGCAGCTTGTTTTAAGTAAGTTGCGTTGAATGGATAGAAAAAAGGCCCACTTATTCGGGCCTATTCACTTTACGATCAAGCGCATAACAGTGGTGTCGTTTATCTCTACTGATTTTGCAAACTAACCGTGTAATTGGGCGTCTGTTCGACAAATTTCGATGGACGCCTATGCCGGGACAACTCTCTACTAAGGTTCGGCTCGTGCCGCGTCCACATCGATCATCTCGATGGCACTCAACGCCGCTTCAATAGCCCCCTCCTGACATAACCCCAACATCGAGGCTTCTTCAAATGCAGTCTGCGCTGCCTCCTTGCACGCGGCGCGCGTCGCTTCAGCCCATTGTCGGGCCTGCTGTTCTGTCATGGCGTTGTCTCCACAGTATTTGGCATCAATCCGTCCGGCGATTTAGCCGGACCGTTAAATATGTGGTTATAACCAGCAACCAGAATGCACCCACCATCAACCAGAGCCAGGCGAATGTAGCTCAGCAGTGTCCACCAGGTAGGCAGTGGCGCGGCGAACCAGTAGCCAGTAGCACCGGTACGGGATAAAGCAGCGAAACCAACCTGACCTCTGCTGACAAGCTAAGCAGGGGTCAGGTTAGGGGAATGGCTTAATCGGTACGCTGAGTAACTTCCAGCAAATGATAGCCAAACTGGGTCTTAACCGGGCCCTGAACTTCATCGACCGGGGCACTGAATACAACCCGATCGAACTCGGGGACCATTTGGCCAGGGCCAAAGCTTCCCAGATCGCCACCATTGCTACCGGATGGGCATTTGGAATGCTGCTGCGCCAACACGGCAAAGTCTTCACCGGCGGCAATCTTTGATTTCAGGTCGTTACAGGTTGCTTCGTCTTCAACCAAAATATGACGTGCTGAGGCTTGAGCCATGGTTTTACTCTCACTATTTAATAAGAATTAAGGGATCACCATCTTAGCATATATAGGTGCCTGAAATCAGCCTTACAACTGCTTAGTCCATAGCAGTCAAGGCACCCGTGTGCCCAATCCAACTGAATGCACTATCTTTATTGCGCCCGCAATTCATCAGGAGATCGAGATAATGACACATTACAAGATCATAAACGTAATCAGTAAACCCAAGACAGAAGCCGGTTTGAAGAAGTACGAAGTAACCATTGAAGATACGAGTGGAAACCTAACCAAAAAAACGATTACACCGCCGCCCGGCCAGTTCAGAGAATTTATTGCTGAACATTACCCGGACGCAAAAATAACCTATTCATTTGATACGTCTACTTTGGATGAATTCCTGGATCCGGAGCAAGACCAATAGACACTATTGGTTCGCAGTCCCTTATGGGTTTACAAACACTTGAAAATAGCTCGCAACGGCGGCGGCATTGTTGGCATTCACTGACGTTACATAAGCTAACGATGGGTTAACTTGATATTCGCTCAGTTTGGCCTAACGTCCTATTCGTCATCCATTGTAATAGGACATTACTCATGAAACGTCACGCAAGCGCGCATTGGCAAGGTGGATTGAAAGATGGACAGGGAACTGTCTCCACAGAAAGCGGCGTGCTGGACAAGCAACAGTACGCATTTGGCACCCGTTTTGAAAATGGCAAGGGCACCAACCCGGAAGAACTGATTGGTGCGGCGCATGCCGGTTGTTATTCCATGGCCCTGTCGATGATTCTCGGTGAAGCAGGCATGACCGCCGACAGCATTGACACCAAGGCCGCCGTTACCCTGGACCAGGTCGACGACGGGTTTGCCGTCACCGCAGTGCACCTGACGCTGACAGCCAGTATTCCCGGCGCCGACGAGAAGAAATTCAAGGAAGCGGCTGAAGCGGCCAAAAAAGGATGCCCCATTTCGAAGCTGTTGAACGCAACCATAACGCTGGATGCCACGTTAAAAGCCTAATGAACTAACCGG
>NZ_JBBECH010000030.1:0-2187 GCF_040881935.1 Saccharospirillum sp.
AGCTCACAGCTCACAGCTCACAGCTCACAGCTCACAGCTCACAGCTCACAGCTCACAGCTCTTATTCCAAGCCTGGATGGCAACAACCAAAAGAATCCAGATAATGCTAAAAAAGCTATCAGACAAGCTAAGACAGTAGGCTTGGTCTATGGATTTCTTCCATCTTTTAATGTTTTACGTCAGTTAATGTTTAGCGTCTTTTATTGTGTTACGTCTTTCAATGTTTCGCGTCCCTTAATGTCCCACGTCTTTCAATGTCCTGCGGCCTTTAAAAAATGCTATCCGACGAACTAAGATACCAACTACTCCGAACCCTGGAACGCAACCCGGAAATGACCCAGCGCCAAATGGCCAGGGAACTTGGCTTAAGCCTGGGCAAAGTCAACTATTGCCTGAAGGCCTTGCTGGATAAGGGTTGGATAAAAGCGGGTAATTTCAAGAAAAACCCGAATAAAATCGGCTATGCCTATATCCTGACACCCGGTGGTATAGAGGAAAAAGCCAATGCCACGGTTCGATTCCTAAAGCGAAAGCTGGAAGAGCATGAGAAAGTACAACGAGAAATCGAACAATTAAGGTCAGAGGTCAGCAATAACCTGGGCCCATAAAATTTACGGCAACAAACGAGTAAAAAATAGCGATGAAGTTACTTATAACGGGTGGGGCAGGCTTTATTGGCTCTGCGGTGGTCAGGTATATTATTGGCAATACTGATGCGGAAGTGGTCAATCTCGACAAGCTCACCTACGCTGGCAACCTCGAAAGCCTGGCGGAAGTGAGCGGGAGCGAACGCTACGCCTTCGAACAAGTCGATATCTGCAATCGCGCCGAAGTGGACCGCGTGTTGGTTCAACACCAACCAGACGCCATCATGCACCTGGCCGCCGAAAGCCACGTAGACCGCTCCATAGACGGCCCGGCCGCCTTTATCGAAACCAACATCGTAGGCACCTACACCCTGCTGGAAGCCACCCGCCACTACTGGCAGGCACTGGAAGGCGAACGCAAAACCAACTTCCGCTTCCACCACATAAGCACAGACGAAGTCTACGGTGACCTGGAGGGCACGGATGATCTCTTTACCGAGACCACCCCCTATGCCCCAAGCAGCCCCTACAGCGCCAGCAAGGCCAGCTCAGACCACCTTGTCCGTGCCTGGCAGCGCACCTACGGCCTGCCGGTGCTGATCACCAACTGCAGCAACAACTACGGCCCCTACCACTTCCCGGAAAAGCTCATCCCGCTGGTGATCCTCAACGCCCTGGAAGGCAAGCCGCTGCCCATTTACGGCAAAGGCGACCAGATCCGCGATTGGCTGTACGTAGCAGACCACGCCCGCGCCCTCTATACAGTGGTCACCAAAGGCAAACCCGGCGAAACCTACAACATCGGCGGCCATAACGAAAAACAGAACATCGAGGTAGTGCACACCCTCTGCGACACCCTCCAGGAGCTGCGCCCGCAGGCAATGCCTTACCGGGAACTGATCACCACCGTAAAAGACCGCCCCGGCCACGATAAGCGCTACGCCATCGACGCCAGTAAAATCGAGAAGGAACTGGGCTGGGTGCCGCAAGAAACCTTCGAAACCGGCATCCGCAAAACCGTGCAGTGGTGCTTAGATAATCTCGACTGGTGTCAGCGTGTGCAGGATGGTAGCTACCAGCGGGAGCGGTTGGGGTCAGGCGAATGAACATCTTACTCCTAGGCAAAACCGGCCAGGCAGGCTTCGAACTCCACCGAACCCTCTCCCCCCTGGGCACTATCACTGCCCCCGGCAGGGAAGAACTGGACCTGGCCAGCGAGAAGTCCGTAGCTGGCTACCTTGCCAGCACCCAGCCAGACTTAATCGTCAACGCCGCGGCCTGGACAGCCGTAGACGCCGCCGAAGAGCAGCAGGAAGCGGCGAAGCGCCTTAACGCTGGCCTGCCTGAGCAGTTGGCCAACTACTCTGCCGCAAACAACGCCCGCCTGGTCCACTACAGTAGCGACTACGTCTACCCTGGCGATGGCGAGAAACCCTGGCAGGAAACCAGCCCCACTGGCCCGTTGAGCCACTACGGCAAAACCAAACTCGAAGGGGACCAGGCCATCGAACAAAGCGGCGCAGACTACCTGATCTTCCGCACCAGCTGGGTCTACAGCGCCCGCGGTAACAACTTCATGAAAACCATGCTGCGCCTGGCC
>NZ_JBBECH010000030.1:2287-128507 GCF_040881935.1 Saccharospirillum sp.
GTGTACGACAAACCCATGATCTACTACCCGCTCTCCGTCCTCATGCTGGCCGGAATACGGGACGTGCTGGTCATCACCACCCCGGAAGACCAGGACAGCTTCAAACGCCTCCTGAACGACGGCAGCCAATGGGGCATCAACCTCACCTACGCCGTACAGCCAAGCCCGGACGGCCTCGCCCAGGCCTTCATCATCGGCGAAGACTTCATCGGGCAAGACAGCGTATGCCTGGTACTGGGCGACAACATCTATTACGGTCAGGGCTTCAGCAACAGGTTGCAAAGCGCCGCCGAGCGCACCAAAGGAGCCACCGTGTTCGGCTACCAGGTATCCGACCCGGAACGCTTCGGGGTAGTAGAGTTTGACGACAACTACCGCGCTATTTCCATAGAAGAAAAACCGGCTGACCCAAAATCCGATTACGCAGTCACTGGCCTCTACTTCTACGATAACGACGTGGTAGACATTGCCAAACAGGTAAAACCCAGCCACCGGGGCGAACTGGAGATCACCAGCGTCAACCAGGCCTATCTGGAGCGGGGCGACCTGAGCGTAGAACTGCTGGGCCGGGGCTTCGCCTGGCTCGATACCGGCACCTTCGATTCCCTGCACGAAGCCAGCGGCTTCATCGAAACCCTGGAGAAACGCCAGGGCCTGAAAATAGCTTGCCTGGAAGAAATCGCCTACCGCATGGGCTTTATCGGTGAAGAACAGCTACTGGCCGAAGCTGAAAACCTGAAAAAGAACAGCTACGGCGACTACCTGAAGAAACTGGCCAAAGCAGGCAAATAAGTGAGCTTTATGAAAATCACAGAAACCAGAATCCCGGACGTAAAACTCATCGAGCCCAAAGTGTTCGGCGACGAACGCGGCTTCTTCATGGAAACCTGGAACGAAAATGCCTTCCGTGAAGCAGGAATCGACGCTACCTTCGTGCAAGACAACCACAGCCGCTCCGTCAAAAACACCCTGCGCGGGTTGCATTACCAAATCAAACAACCCCAAGGCAAACTGGTGCGCGTTACCCGGGGCGAAGTGTTCGATGTGGCGGTAGACCTGCGTACCAGTTCACCCACCTTTGGCCAATGGGTAGGGGAAATCCTCTCGGAAGACAACAATCGCATGTTGTGGGTACCGCCAGGGTTTGCACATGGGTTTCTGGTGACCAGTGAGACGGCGGACTTTCAGTACAAATGCACGGATATCTACGCTCCAGAACACGAGCGATCCATCCTTTGGGAAGATGCCTCACTCAATATAAACTGGGGCGTAGTAAGCCCGGAAGAGCTACTAATGTCTGAAAAAGATCGCGAGGCCCAAAGCCTCGAACAAGCCATGGCTGAACTCAAAGAGCACTATTAGATGATACCCGTCACTAAACCCTACCTGCCCAGCAGGGAAAAGTTAGACAAATACATTGACGGCATCTACGAACGCCAGTGGCTTACCAACAACGGCCAGCTGGTGCAAGAGCTCACCCAACGTCTGGAAAATTACCTGGGTGTAGAAAACCTGCTGCTCGTCTCCAACGGCACCCTGGCTCTGCAAATCGCCTATCGCGACCTGGGCATGGCCCGTGGCGAACTATAAAAGGTAGTTTCGTGATTTTACATGTAGGAACGCTCGATAAATTTATCCCTCCGTTCGTCAAGCTTGTTAACGAACAGTTCAAGGAAGAAGAGCACCGGTTCTGGTTTACCGGTTCAATCAAACAATACACGGTGGAGCAAAGCAACACGGTTTATGTGTGCACAAACGGCGTATGGAGCAAGCTTCTAGGCCACGCAAGGCTTGTAAGGCAGTTTCACGCCGCCGATAAAATCATACTCCATGGTTTGTTCAATATAGACGTTGTGCTACTGCTTGCGCTCTGCCCATGGGTACTCCCAAAATGCCACTGGCTCATCTGGGGTGGTGATCTCTATCAATACACAAAAACATCAGGCACGGTCCGCTCTCGCATTAAAGAAGTCCTACGCCGATTTGTTATTCACCGGATAGGTCATCTGGTTACCTATATAGAGGGCGACGTTGAACTGGCTCGGCAGTGGTATGGAGCCAAGGGCTCTCACCACGAATGCATCATGTACCTGAGCAACGTGGTAAACCCAGGAATGGTGCCTGAAGCTAGCCCGCAACCTGATAAAGCCGGGTTAAACATACTTCTCGGCAACTCCGCAGACCCAAGTAACAATCACGTTGAGACACTCGAACGCCTGCGGCCCTACAAAGACCAAGACATCTTGATATACGCACCGTTGTCGTATGGTGATCAGGACTACGCGAAGCAAGTAATCGATCAGGGGAAAGAGTGGTTCGGTGACAAGTTTGTGCCGATGACGGATTTCATGCCGTTTGACCAATACCTGGAGTTCCTGAAAAGCCTGGACATCGCCGTTTTTAATCATCAGCGTCAGCAAGCAATGGGCAATACCATCTTACTACTGGGAATGGGTAAGACGGTCTTCATGCGTAGTGATGTAACCCACTGGCGATTCTTGAGTGGTCTTGGCGTTAAACTTTTTGATGTTTCCCAGGTGACACTTCAGTTACTGAGCAGTGACGAGATGCAAAAGAACGCTCACATTGTTCATTCGTACTTTTCAAGAGCCACGCTCATTAAACAACTTTCAGATATTTTCGAGGCATAGATGACTTACCTCACCAAAGAAGCACTACAAGCCATGGGGTTCAAGGCTATAGGTGAAAATGTAAAAATCAGCGATAAAGCGAGTATCTACAACCCTGAAATCATTGAGATTGGTGATCACTCTCGAATTGACGACTTTTGTGTCGTCTCAGGAAGGGTTTCGATCGGGAAGTATTGTCATATCACTCCTATGTGTTTGGTCGCCGGTGGCTCCCCTGGTATTGTGTTTGCTGACTTTTGCACTTTGGCATACGGAGTGAAGGTCTTTGCGCAATCTGATGATTACAGTGGCAGTACCATGGTGAACTCACTGGTGCCCAAGAAGTTCAAAAATGAGTATTTGGCTGAAGTGTCATTAGAACGGCAGGTCATTATTGGTGCGGGCTCAATCATTTTTCCCGGTGTAACTATTCGAGAAGGTTGTTCTGTGGGCGCCATGACGCTATTAAACAAAAGCACCCAACCCTGGGGCATTTATGCTGGCAACCCCGCTCGAAGAATCAAAGACCGAAAACTGGATTTGCTGGAACTCGAAGCGCAATTTCTCAAAGAGCATCAAGAATGATCCCGTTTAATATGCCACCTTCCACGGGTGCCGAAGAGCAGTACATCAAGCAGGCACTGAAAAACAACAAGCTGTCCGGCGACGGCCCCTTTGGCAAAAAGTGTCAGGCCTGGTTCGAAGCCAGCCTGCCAGCGTATAAAACGCTGCTAACCCCTTCCTGCACTGCGGCTCTTGAGCTGGCTGCAGTGTTGATCGATATTCAGCCAGGCGATGAAGTGATTATGCCAAGCTACACCTTTGTGAGCACAGCAAATGCGTTTGTGCTCCGAGGTGCCAAGATTGTTTTCGTGGATATCCGCCCGGATACAATGAATATCGACGAGGCTCTTATCGAAGCTGCGATCACTCCAAAAACCCGAGCCATCGTGCCCGTGCACTATGCCGGAGTGGCATGCGAAATGGACACCATCATGGCCATTGCCGAGCATCACAACCTCTACGTGGTTGAAGATGCAGCACAAGGCATGATGAGCAGCTACAAAGGGCGCGCTCTGGGAACAATTGGCCACCTCGGGACATTCAGCTTCCACGAGACTAAGAACTACACCAGTGGCGGCGAAGGCGGCCTGCTGATCATCAATGATGATCGCTTTGCAGAGCGTGCCGAGGTCATTCGAGAGAAAGGAACCAACCGGAGCCAGTTTTTCCGTGGCATGGTAGACAAATACCAATGGGTGGATATCGGCAGCAGCTACCTGCCAAGTGAATTGCAAGCGGCATATCTGTGGGCTCAACTGGAGCAGACGATCCAGATCAACGAAGCACGACTGAGCGCCTGGCAGTACTACTGGCAACAGCTTCAGCCATTGGCCAAGGAAGGGTACATTGCCCTGGCAGCGATTCCTGAAGGCTGTGAGCATAATGCCCATATGTTTTACCTGAAAACATCCGGGCTTGACGAGCGTACGGCGTTTCTGTCGCACCTCAAGAGTTGGGACATTCTGGCGGTATTTCACTATGTGCCGCTGCACACGGCCAAAGCAGGGGCGTTTTTTGGACGTTTTCATGGAAAGGATGCCTTCACCACCAGTGAAAGCGAGCGGCTGATCAGGTTGCCTATGTGGTATGGGATTGATCAGGCGACTCAGCAACAGGTTGTAGAAGCTGTCATTCGATTTTATCAATAACACTGCATAGTAAGCTTGGTATTGCTCGAACCGCCTGTTAAAGAGGAGTGTTAAATGTTCAAAGGATTCAGGCTAAACTCAGATTTCCGTATCAGAACCTATATTCACTTCCATAGTGAACGGAAAAATCAGGTCGACCTCCAGCCAATCGAAGAAATGATCATGTCTGGTGGTCCGATTGATGCGCAGGAGGTGGCCGATAAACTCTTTCCAGTCGGTAACCCGAACATCTTCCTTTCGCACTCGTTCAAAGATAAAGACCAAGCGCTGAAATTAGCCGGGATATTGGAAGACAAAAAACCTGAGTGTCTTTATTGATTCCGAGGTCTGGGGCTCAGTTTATGACCTGCTGCGTGAGATAGGTGATGAATATTGCTGGCAGGCTCAAACCAACACTTACGCTTATGAAAAGCGTAACCAATCAACAGCCCATGTTTATATGATCCTGAATACAGCGCTGCACAATATGATCGACCGGGCAGAGACCTTTCTTTTCATTGGGTCTGAAAATTCACTGGTTGCCAGTGCCCGGGATATGATGGACTTGAAAGATGATCAAAAAACTATTCCCCGTGGATACATTCTGAGTTGATGATCAGTTCGATGATCAGAACAAAGATACCCGCGCGCTATCGAGGCCGTACCTTCACGCCTAAAGCAGAGGATTCACTTGAACATTTTGGCGAGGCGCGCACCTTGACAGTGGTGCATCCGGCACCCGTTAAACACCTCAAGCTGATTTAGCAGGAAACGCTGCATGAATGGTTGAAAGCTGTTTACACCGGCCACAGGGCTTTGGATCGGCTCTATAATCTGACCGGCGAAGGAGTGTTGGCGGATGCCTGATTCCAGTGAATATGACCTAAATAGTACCGCTGTACAGACGCATTTACAGATCTACCAGAACATCCTAGCCCGTATGGCAAACAACAGCAGTTCAGTGAAAACCTGGTGCGTGACGGTGGTTTCCGCCATTCTTGTATTGCTTATCGAGAGAGAAGAACCAAGCGCATTACCGCTTGCAGCCGTACCTGTGGTGCTTTTCTTTGTGCTGGATGTTTATTATCTGAGTTTGGAAAAGCGCTTTCGGTGTTCGTATAATCAGTTTGTTAAAGAACTTCACGGGGGAAATGAAGGTGCCGGCGTTAGAATGTTCGAGGTTTTGCCGGACTCTAGAGTGGTAAGTTCTATTTTTGGAAGTGTTTTTTCTATTTCAGTTCTGCCTTTTTATGCATTGATTTTTATTATATTTTGTTTAGTTGGAGGTTGGTTTGAATTTGAGAATCCAACTGTATGAATAATTCAGATTGATCCCTGTTTTGATCTTTCGATTAAGGTAGTAAATGAATTCAAAAATTTTACGGAAAATTAGTAGCAAAAAAAGATCTTGGTCAGATAAATGGCACATTCAGAAGATTGACAGCTTTTCTGGTGCTTTAGCCAAGGCTGAGCCTATAGTGATCCTGGGTAATCAAAAAACAGGGTCAACTGCGATAGCTGCACTTTTGGCTGAAGCAACCGAGCAGTCCGTGACGCTAGATCTTCAAAGAGCTATAGCGGATGTTGGTTGGCAACTATGTGTGAAGTACGGTGTTGCGAAGTTTGAGGAGGTTGCATATAAATATAAGGAAGACTTTTGTCGAAAAATAATAAAGGAACCAAGTCTAACCTATTTTTATGATGAGATGGTTGAGTTAACTCCCAATGCCAAATTTGTATTTATTCAACGTAACCCCTTTCAGAATATTCGAAGCATCCTGAATCGCTTAAAAATCCCGGGTTATCTTAGTGAAATTCAATTCGATGATTGGCAAGAGCTACGAAAGACGCCTGTGTGGAGGTTGGCTTTGGACAGTTCTTGGTTGGGGCGGCCTAAAGGAAGCTATATAGAGGGATTGGCCCACAGGTGGGATGTTGCAGCACGTACCTATTTAGACTCAAAAGATAATTTTATCTCAATAAGATATGAAGATTTTTTGATTAATAAACAAGTGTCTATTGAAAGCTTGGCACACCAGTTGGGTCTAAAGGCTCATAAAAATATTGGGGAGATTGTTGATGTTCAGCGCCAGCCAAAGGGAAATCGTAGCATATCCGTCGAAGAATTTTTTGGTGAATCAAATCAAGAAATTATTAGAAATATATGTTGCGATAGCGCTAGAAAGCTAGGGTACGATCTGTAGATGAGTAATCTCGTCTCTGGAACTAAGTGGGTTGCACTCGAGACTGTGATTACTCGTATATTACAGCTTATATCCGCACTATACGTAGCCAGAGTGCTCGGCCCAGAAACAATGGGCACAGTTGCGTTGATTCTGGTTGCACTCGAAATCTTCACGCTGTTTTCGCAGATGGGCATAACTCAAGCCCTTATTCATCATAACAATCCAACAAACGATCAGTTGGCTACGCTCTACACCGTCAACTGGGTGCTGGCCGGGCTTGCATACATTGCCATTTTTCTGAGTGCGCCGGCCATAGCGATTTTTTTTGATAATGAGCCCCTATCTGAATTGTTACGGGTAGCGGGACTCTCTGTGTTGATCGCAGCGTTGGGGCAGCAAACGCTGGCACTTCTTCAAAAAGAGCTGCTGTTCAAAGCCATGGCCATTATTTCAATCATTGCAGGCACGGTGAATGTGGTGACGGCAATCTCGATGGTGTCGCTGGGTTGGGGCATTTGGTCGATTGTTGCTGGGCAGTTGGCAGGCCTTCTAACCCGCAGTGGCCTAGCATTTGTCTATGGTATTCGTAAAGCCCTGTTTAGTGGGTTTGGTGCGTCGTTTAGGGCTATAAAGCCGATGTTGTCGTTTGGTTTTTACCAAACCGGTGCCATGACGATGAACATGATCAATTCCCGGGCTGACCAGTTGATCATAGGTAAGACAATCGGTGTATCGGCGCTTGGCATCTACAGTATTGGCAGCCAGATTACGTTGCAGGCCATGCAGCAGATCAACAGCATTGCCACCAAAGTCGCTTTCCCCGCAGTTTCTAAGCAACAGGACGATTTGGAGCAGGTTAAGCGGATATATCTGGCGATGATCGCTAACGTATTGCTGGTGTCGGCACCGCTGTTTATCGGGCTGGCAGTCCTCTCACCTTTGTTTGTGGATGTGGTTTTAGGCGAGAAATGGACAGGGCTTAGCCCTGTATTGAGTATTCTGTGCGGATACGTATTGGTTCGGTCTCTGGGAAACATGAACGGCCCGCTAGTGATGGGCTTAGGAAAGGCCAACTGGGCATTTTACTGGAACGTCGGGTTATTGTTCGTAATACCTGGTGTTATCTACCTGAGTAGTCTTGACGGCCGTATTGAAATGGTGGCGCTGGCACTGTTGATAACACAGTTGGTTTTGGTGACGATCGCTTATTTTTACTGGATACGGCGGTTAATTGGCCCCTGTGCACGAGAGTATGTCTTCACACTTGGCCGCCCAGTATTATCCGCTTTGGGCATGGGGGGCATTGTTTGGCTGCTGTATCGTGGCGTTACCTGGGAGAACGACCTGATCACGCTGGGTGTTATGGTTCTGGTTGGAGTGGCGGGCTATCTGTTGTTCTCTATAGCGATTAATCGTCGAAACCTGGTCGGGTTTCTTAATGGTGTTTTTAGTAAATCCGGTGTAGCTATTCCGGGAGTGGTGTCTGACCGGCACCATTAATCGTTCATGACTCGAGAACCGGGACAGATTTATTTATGCAAAAAAACAGAAAAATAGTGCGGATGGCGAGAATATAATTTCATGATTGAACAAAATGACAACAAAGTTATCGGGGTTAGCCAGCAACCCAAAGTCAGCGTAGTAATGCCTACCCATAACAGGGCAAAAGAACTTCCACGAAGCATTCGGTCAGTCTTGTCTCAGTCATTTTCTGATTTTGAGTTAATTATTATTGACGACGCTTCAACTGATAATACTGAGGAGGTTGTCGTTAGTTTCAAAGATTCTCGAATTATTTTTAAAAAATTAGAAGCTAATGTCGGTGGTGCCGAGGCACGAAATGTTGGCATCAGATTGGCGAAGGCAGATATTGTCGCGTTTCAGGATAGTGATGATGAGTGGACATGCTCAAAGCTGGAAAATTCATTGGCACAGCTCGAAAGTAACCAAAATCTTGGAGCTGTTTTTAGTAAATTCATCCAGATTTGGGATAACGGCTGCAGGTTAATGCCGGTTGGAAAGTACAGCTTTAACAGAAATGATGTGTATAAATCTCTACTCTGGCAAAACCATGTTGGTACACCAACATTGGTAGTAAAGAAGAAGTATCTGGACGAGGTAGGTGGATTTAAACCAACCATGCCTCGATATCAAGACTGGGATCTTGCATTAAAGCTCGCGAAGGTAACAGAATTGAAATTTTTAGACGATTATATGCTGCTTTCTTACGTGACAAAAGGGAGTATAACTCAAAATAAAGAAGCGCATCTAATTGCGCTTGAATTGCTCTATAAATCCCATAAAAGTTTTATAAACAAAGATAGAGCTTTGAAAGCCGCGTGGCTCCATCGAATCGGTGATGCAATGATGAATATAGGAGAAAAAAATGGAAGGAGATTGTTAATGGAAGCTTTGAAATGCGAGCCAGTTAATATTCGGTATCTCACCAAATTTTTGTTTTCTATTCCAGGTAGCGGAAAAATGTATCAAAATCTAAATAAGCCATTCAAGTCTTAGTCTATTAGTCTAGATAATCAGGGATTTAGAATTGGATTATAAACTAAGCGATATCAAGAGACGTAGCTACTGGTTGAAACCATGGGTTTTTCTCCTGCAAATCTTTTTTATCCTGATGCTGGTTCTACCAACCACGTTTCAAACGCCGCGTGGCGGATTTCTGGTGTTACTCACAGGTATCGCGGGAGTTGTGGCGCTGAAAACATGGCGCGTTCATCGGGATATACTCTTGCTATGGCTTGCAATAATCGCGGTGGGATTGTTCGGTGTTGTTTGGGGCGTCATTAATTCAGCCCCTGGTGCTCTAAGAATAGCATCGGTTTTTCTGATATGGCCTGCGCTATATCTATTATTTATAGGCTTGGCTCATGATCCGAAAGTGATTAGAGCGATAGAGTCCGCGTTGCTGGCGGGCATTACTTTGGCTACGGCTATGTCGCTCACCGTGATGATGGTAGGTCTGCTTGGCTACGGCGGACTTATTTACCCGTTTCTCGAATTCCAAGGAGCCGGTTTCGGCAACTACGGCGGCTTCATCGAGTTTCGAACTTACAGTCTCACCACTGTAATGTATGGTTTTCCGTTTGTGCTGTCGTTTATTCTGGTCCGTAGAGGTGAGCTTCGTGGCCTGAAAAAAATCGGTGTTTACTTGCTATTACTTGCTATTACTTGCTATTGTTCTGGCGGCGTTGGGCTCTGGACGGCGAGCATTCTGGTTGGTGATGTTGCTAACTCCTTTTATTTTATTGTCTTTTTTGCAGCTGTCGTCATGTCGATTAAGAGCAATTCCTCTCTTCTCTCTGATATTCAAGGCTTCGGTGTTAGCCTCTCTTGTCATTGGTGGTGTAATCGTGGTGATTGGGCTAGATCCGGTGGCTTTGATAGAAAGCTTCATTGCGGCGTTTCAAGGGCAAGAGGCGTCTAGCGGTGCTCGTTTTTTGCAAGCGGCATCTCTGTGGGAAAAGTTCACTGAATCACCGTTAATTGGCCACGGTTTGGGAAGCACCGTAAATGTGGTGCGTTCTCATGACACGCCCTGGGCATATGAGCTATCTTATCTGGCATTGCTCATGAACGTAGGCTTGGTTGGCTTCCTCATTTATTCGGTTGCTGTGATCTGGATAGCATTAAAAGGCATTGAACTCTCTCGTAAAAATGCGGAGTTTGCGAAGCTATTCGTTCCTCTGATTGTCTCACTTTGCGCGTTCCTGATCATGAACGCCACCAACCCTTACCTAGCCAAGTTCGACTACCTCTGGGTAATATTTCTCCCCGTAGCTCTTCTAAACGCCTATTTAACCCAAAGGCCTAAACATGATTGATATCGTCACAGTCAACTGGAATGCAGGTCCACAACTTAAAAACTGTGTCGATTCGATCACCAAGTATGGCGGTGGCCTGGTAGATAAAATAATAGTAGTCGATAACGGTTCTACAGATGGCTCCGAAGTTTTAGTTGAAACAACGCCAAACGTCACTCTGATACGAACAGGCGAAAACCTCGGCTTCGGTAAAGCCTGCAACCTCGGAGCGAAGCACGCGGATAGTAACTATCTCCTGTTCCTCAATCCCGATGCGGCGCTCTTCGAGGGGACTCTTGGCAAGGCCGTCAATTTCATGCAGGAATCGACTAATCAAACGGTGGGTATCTGCGGTGTGCAGTTAATTGAAGAGAGTGGTAAGGTTTCTCGGAGTTGTGTGCGGTTTCCTACTGTTACCGGGTTTCTGGCGCATGCAGTTGGCCTGGATCGCGTTGTTCCAAGTTTGGGGCATTTTATGGCCGAATGGGACCATTTGGCTGATCGTGAGGTCGACCACGTTATTGGGGCTTTCTACTTAGTTCGGCGGGGATTTTTTGAGGAACTGCAGGGATTTGATGAACGGTTTTTTGTGTATTTAGAGGATTTGGATTTTTCCTACCGTGCGCATCAGGCAGGCTGGCGCAGTTTCTATCTGGCCGATGCTCAGGCTTTCCATGCCGGTGGAGGTACCTCTAATCAGGTGAAGGCGCGGCGGCTGTTTTATTCGCTGCGCAGCCGGTTGCTGTACGCCTTTAAGCATTTTTCTGCCCCCGCTGCGTTAACGGTATTGGCCACGACACTATTGCTCGAACCTTTGGCTCGCTCAGTGTTGGCTCTAGCCCGGTGCTCTTTATCAGCGTTTAAAGAAACTTGGTCGGGCTATCGGATGCTGTGGGCATGGTTGCCAAAATGGCTTCTTAAAAACGAGACGCGATAATTGCTGTAATAATTTATGAAAATCCTCCTCCTTTCAAAATATTCAAGAAAAGGCGCCAGTACCCGCCTGCGCTCACTGCAGTATCTGCCTTTTTTGGAATCCGAAGGGTTTCAGGTCACCGTCAGTAGCCTTTTTGACAATCAATACCTTGATCAGCTTTATCAGCACGGTAAACGGGCGCCATTGCGCATGATGATGCTCTATTTTCGCCGGCTGGTCGTGTTGATCAGTGTATTCAGGTACGACCTGATTTGGATCGAAAAAGAGATATTTCCTTATATGCCCGCGTTTGCTGAACGGATGTTGCTTTTTTTGGGTAAGCGCTATGTGGTTGACTTCGATGACGCTGTCTTTCATAACTACGACCTGTCAGGAAACCCAGTGCTGCGCCGGATTTTGGGGCGGAAAATTGACGTGGTAATGCACTGTGCAAGTTGCGTCGTGGCCGGTAATGAGTATCTGGCAAGTCACGCGAGGGCCGCGGGTGCTACTCGCGTCGAATTGGTGCCTACGGTGGTCGACCCGAGGCGCTACAGCCCGGTTGGCTCCTCAATGGCATCCCGCCCTGTGATTGGTTGGATTGGTTCACCCTCTACGCAGGGTTATGTTGTGGACATTGCGCGGGCATTGACATCGCAGTGTCAGAAACATAACGCACGACTGCGGCTGGTGGGAGCTTCAGCTAATATTGCTAATGAATTCCCGGGCGTTGATGTCGAAGTTGTGCCCTGGAGCGAAGCGTCCGAAGCCGAGCTTATCGCTGGGATGGATATTGGCATCATGCCATTACCCGATGGCCCCTGGGAAAAAGGTAAGTGCGGCTATAAATTAATTCAGTACATGGCGTGTGCCATTCCTGTTATCGCCTCGCCGGTGGGGGTGAATGTCGATATTGTTGGCGCGAACCAGTGTGGGCTGTTAGCGGCGAATGCAGCGGAATGGGAAGTTGCACTAGACAAATTGCTTGAATCAACGGTGCAGAGGCAGGAACTGGGGAGGGCAGGTCGACAAGCGGTTGAGAGTTGGTATTCATTGTCGGTTCAGGCACCGATTCTTGCCAATATCTTTATGCAATCTGTGATCGAACCGGAGTCTGCTTAATGTGCAGCATTGACTATTTATAAACGATTATTCGGTGGCTTTTTAGTCAATTATCAGTCGTAAGTGGGACCGGCTTGATTACACTGTTTATTACGTATTTCATGCAGAGCAGTACCATCTCTGGAATGTTCTGATGTTTCAGGCATGGCTTGAGCAAACAACAATGGGTTAATTTGGTACTTTATGACTGTTTATAGCGCTCTTTGTAATTCGCTTTTTGATAGACCTAAAACTTGGCTCGTTACCGGCACCGCCGGCTTTATCGGCTCCAACCTCCTCGAACACCTCCTAAAACTAAATCAGCGGGTAGTGGGCCTGGACAACTTCGCCACCGGCCACCAACGCAATCTGGATAAAGTTCAGTCTTTGGTCACGCCCGGGCAATGGGCGCAGTTTACCTTTATCGAAGGCGATATCCGCAACCTGGAAGATTGTCAGAAAGCCTGCGCTGGTGTGGACTATGTGTTGCACCAGGCAGCGCTGGGTTCGGTGCCTCGCTCACTGAATGACCCCATCACCACCAATGCGGTCAATATTTCAGGCTTTCTGAATATGCTGGTTGCCGCTCGGGATGCGGGGGTTAAAAGCTTTACGTATGCGGCGTCTAGCTCTACTTATGGTGATCACCCGGCTTTGCCGAAGGTGGAGGAAAGCATCGGCAAGCCGTTGTCGCCTTATGCGGTCACCAAGTATGTGAATGAGCTGTACGCGGAGGTGTTCGCTCGCAGTTATGGCTTCAAAGCGATTGGTTTGCGCTATTTCAACGTATTCGGCAAGCGGCAAGACCCGGAAGGCGCCTATGCGGCGGTAGTCCCGAAGTGGACGGCTGCGATGGTGCGCGGGGACGATGTGTTCATCAATGGCGATGGCGACACCAGCCGGGATTTTTGTTTTATCGAGAATGCTGTGCAGGCGAATTTACTGGCGGCTACGGCGGACGATTCTGCTCAAAACGAGGTTTATAACGTCGCAGTGGGTGACCGCACTACGTTGAATGATCTCTTTTCGGCGCTTAAGAATGCGTTGGCCGAAAATGGTGTGGTGTATGAAAAGGCGCCGGTATACCGGGATTTCAGGGCGGGTGATGTGCGGCATTCCCAGGCGGATATTGGTAAGGCGGCGGGTAAGTTGGGGTATGCGCCGGAGTTTCGGATTCCAGAAGGGATTGCTAAGGCCATGCCTTGGTATTTAGAGAATTAGGCTGCAAGCCCTATATTTTCGGCCATGGGTTATCAAAGAATCTTTTTTAATACTTAATGAGCTAATTTCATGAAAAAAATTGCGGTTATCGGCCTCGGTTATGTAGGCCTGCCCCTTGCTGTGGCCTTTGGGGAGAAGCGCCCGGTGGTGGGTTTTGATATCAGCGCCAAGCGCATTGCGGATCTCAAACAAGGCGAGGATTTCACTCGGGAGGTGTCTGCGGAAGAACTGGCGGCGGCGCCAGGGTTGTCGTTTACCGGTTGCCTGGATGACCTGGCCGAGTGCTCGGTATTTATCGTGACTGTGCCTACGCCTATCGATGCCTTCAAAACCCCGGACCTCACCCCCCTGGTGAAGGCCAGTGAGAGTGTCGGCAAGGTGCTCAAGGCGGGGGATATTGTGATCTACGAGTCCACCGTTTACCCGGGCGCCACCGAGGAAGTGTGTGTGCCAGTGCTGGAGCGGGTTTCCGGGTTGGTCTTCAATAAGGATTTTTACGCCGGCTACAGCCCGGAACGTATTAACCCGGGGGATAAGGAGCATCGGGTAGCCACCATCATGAAGGTGACTTCCGGTTCTACGTCTGCTATCGCCGAAGAGGTCGATGCGTTGTACGCGGAGATCATCACAGCAGGTACTCACAAGGCCAGTTCCATCAAGGTGGCTGAAGCGGCCAAGGTCATCGAGAACACCCAACGGGATCTGAATATTGCTTTGGTTAATGAACTGGCAATGATTTTTGCCCGGCTGGGTATCGATACCCACGAGGTGCTGGCGGCGGCTGGCACCAAATGGAATTTTCTGCCGTTCAAGCCGGGCCTGGTAGGTGGCCACTGCATTGGGGTAGACCCTTACTACCTGACTCACAAGGCCCAGGCGATTGGCTATCACCCGGAAGTCATTCTTGCCGGCCGGCGGGTAAATGATGGCATGGGGTCTTATGTGGCGTCTGAAATGGTTAAGGGCATGATCAAGGCAGGCCACACCATTGCCAATGCCCGGCTGCTGGTGATGGGCTTAACGTTCAAGGAAAACTGCCCGGATTTGCGCAATACGCGGGTGATTGATGTTGTGAAAGAACTGCAAGATTTTGGTTGCCAGGTGGATGTGACGGACTGCTGGGCCGACAACGCCGAGGCAGAGCATGAATACGGTATTAGCTTGGTGAAGGAGCCGGCGCGGGGCGATTACGCTGGCGTTATCGTGGCGGTGCCTCATAAAGAGTATGCTGCGATGAGTGCTATGGATCTGCGGAGTTTCCTGAAAGAGAACGGGGTGCTTTATGATCTTAAAGGGGTATTGCCTCTGGGTGATGCAGATTTACGGCTGTAGGCACCGATGAAAACACTTCTGTTTGTGGTTAACTCCCCGGAATTCTTTGTTTCCCACCGCATGGTGATCGCCAGAGAGGCGGTGAAGCAGGGGTACAGCGTCCATGTTGCCTCCGCCAATGGTAATGCGGTGGCAGACATCAAGGCACTGGGTTGTGAGCACCATCCCGTTGATTTTGCGCGCAGTGGGCAGAACCCGTTGACGGAGCTGAAAGCGTTACGGCAGTTGATCAGGCTGTTTCGTACATTGACACCGGATCTGGTCCACCTGATTACCATCAAGCCGGTACTGTATGGCGGCTTTGCTGCACGCATGTCACGGGTGCCTGCTGTGGTTGCGGCGGTGTCAGGTTTGGGCACGGTGTTTCTTGCAGAATCAGGTATTGCCAGACTACGTAGGGTGTTGGTTCAGGGCCTGTACCGGCTGGCGTTTTCACACAGCCGATTAGCGGTTATTTTTCAGAATCCGGACGATCGTGACATGTTGCTTCACGCCGGAGCTTTGTCCAGAGGCCAGGTCAGGATGATTCGTGGGTCAGGCGTTGAACTGGAGGCGTACCCCGTGAGACCGGAACCCAAAAAGGGTAAAGCCGTGGTAGTGATGGCCTCGAGGCTGCTTAGGGATAAGGGCGTTCTGGAATTCGTGGAAGCCGCTCGAATTCTCAATGCGAGAGGGGTTCCTGTTGTGATGCGTCTTGTCGGCGATCCGGACCCGGGGAACCCATCGAGTGTGACAAGCGAGCAACTGGAAAGTTGGCGCGAGGAAGGGATTATCCAGTTACCGGGGTTCAGTAGCGATATTGCGGAGGAATACGGTAAGTCGAATATCGTGTGTCTGCCTTCCTACCGGGAAGGGTTGCCCAAGGCGTTGGTAGAGGCTGCGGCCTGTGGCAGGGCTGTGGTAACAACCGATGTGCCGGGGTGCCGTGATGCCATAGAGGCCAACAAAACGGGGTTGCTGGTACCCGCGAAGGATGCGGTTGCCCTTGCAGACGCGATTCAGCAACTGGTTGAAAACCCGGAAATGAGAGCGGGTTTTGGCCTGGAAGCGCGAAAACTGGCAGAGCGGGTGTTTGCGTCTGATATTATTGTTGCCCGCCATATGGAAATTTATCGAGAATTGTTAACTGACAGCAGGTTAGGTTGATTGTGAATGTTTTGTTGACGGGCGCAACCGGTTTTTTGGGGTCTCGTATTATTGGCCAGATTGCGAAGCATGATGGCTTGGTGCTGACGAGTGTATCGCGGAGACCGGTTAATAATCATGATAATTACGTGGTTGTAGCGGAGCTTGGCCCCGGCACGGATTGGAAGGGAGCACTGGCAGATCAACAGGTTGTTATTCACACCGCCGCCCGCGCCCATATTATGAAAGACGAAGTGGCTGACCCGTTGGCGAAATACCGTAAAGTGAATGTAGAGGGTACTCTCAATCTTGCCCGCCAAGCCGCCGCAGCCGGCACCAGTAGATTTATTTTTATCAGTTCAATCAAGGTCAATGGTGAACGAACTATTCAAGGCCGCCCATTCACCGCCGAGGATTCTCCAGCACCTGAAGATGCTTATGGTATTTCCAAGCTGGAAGCGGAACAGGGCCTGAGGGAATTGGCTTCAGAAACCGGTATGGAAGTGGTCATCATCCGCCCGCCACTGGTTTACGGGCCGGGGGTAAAAGGCAACTTTGCCAGCATGATCCGGCTGGTTGAAAAGGGCCTCCCGCTTCCACTTGGCGCTATCCACAACAAACGCTCTCTGGTCGCGCTGGACAACCTCGTTGATCTGATTATCACTTGCCTTGACCACCCGGCCGCCGCCAATCAGGTATTTCTCGCTGGCGATGATGAAGATCTCTCCACTACCGAACTGCTGCGTGCCGTTGCCGGAGCGATGGGCAAGCCCGCGCGTCTGGTTCCGGTACATGCAGGGCTGCTGATGTCGGGGGCAACCCTGTTGGGTAAAAAGGCAGTGGCCCAGCGTTTGCTGGGGTCGTTGCAGGTGGATATTTCCAAAGCCCGGAATCTGCTTGGCTGGACGCCGCCGCTGAGTGTTGCAGAAGGGCTGAAACGGTGTTTTCCCGACCATTGAGGGTTATGTGTGATTCGTTTGTTTGATGTTGTGTTTGCATTGCTGGGCCTGGTAGTCGGTTTGCCGGTGCTGTTACTGCTGGTTGTGATCGGCCTGTTCGACACGGGGTCCCCCGTTTTCCGGCAGGAGCGGGTGGGGCGGTATAAGAAACCCTTCACGCTGGTGAAATTCCGCACCATGAAAAAAAACACCGCCTCGGTTGCCAGCCACCTGGCCAGTACAGCGTCTATCACAGGGTTTGGTCACTTTCTTCGCCGTACCAAGCTGGATGAGCTTCCCCAGTTGTGGAACGTACTGAAAGGCGAGATGAGCCTGGTGGGCCCGCGCCCGTGTCTGTTTAATCAGGAAAAACTGATCGAGGAGCGGGAGTCTCGGGGCGTGTTGTCTGCAAGGCCGGGCATTACAGGTTTGGCGCAGGTTAACGATATTGATATGTCGACGCCGAAGCTGTTGGCGGAGACGGATCAGAAGATGCTGCAGAACCTGACCGTTGGGGCTTATTTTAAGTATATTTTCATGACGGTTGCCGGGGCGGGGGCTGGGGATCGGGTGCCCGGGAAGGACTAAAGGTATATTGGCCACGGAAACCACAGAAGAACACGGAAAAAAGATAAAGAAAAGGACGCTTTATAACCAAAAATCTTTCCGTTTTTCCTTCCGTGTTTTTCCGAGCTGGATGTACCGTTGATAGTGGAGTGGCCCAACGGACAGCGTGAAGCACTGCTGTTCGTGTTGGAAGAAGAAACCGACCCTCATCGGGTATCTGGACTTCATCGACATCTATTCCGCCCTAGACGATAATGAACAGGCGCAGGCTAAATTAATCAATGCTGTACTCCGGGGCTATTCAGGGCACAGAAAGATAGGGTGCGGATCGGGTAAAGGGATACATGGATGAGACGAAAACTTCAAAGGCGCATGGTAAGCCTGCGCCGCTCGCACAAGAAGTGGATCATGGTTGCTGCAGATGTAGTGATGATCCCGGTTGCCCTTTGGGCAGCCTGGGCACTGCGGCTTGGCCAGTGGTGGCCTCAGTTCTACATTGAACGGTTCTGGTGGTTGTTCCCTCTAATAGTACTCATCGGTATCTTTGTGTTCGCTCGCCTGGGTCTCTATAGAGCCATTGTCCGCTTTATGGGTGGGCAAGCCTTCTTGGCTATTGTGAAAGGTTCGGTGGTTCTGGCACTTATTTTGTGGTCACTGGCTTTTGTTGCCCGGTATACGGGCTTTCCACGCTCCATCCCTATTATTTTTGGCCTGGTATTGTTTACGCTGGTCGGCGGCAGCCGCATTCTGGTTCGGTCGTTTTACCAGTGGCTGTCCCGGCATTACACCAACAAAGAACCCGTCGTTATTTTTGGGGCAGGCAGTGCCGGGGCCCAACTGGGGTCGGCTTTGCAAAATGGGAGAGAGTTCATTCCCGTTGCCTTTCTGGATAGTAACCCGGCCCTGTGGAGGCTCAGTGTTCAGGGCATGGTCGTCTATAATCCGAACGAGCTTGAAACCCTGATCAGTCAGTTTGGCATCAAGCGGGTTCTGCTGGCTGTGCCCAACGCCACCAAAAAGCAGCGCAAGGCCATTCTGGACCAGTTGGAGCCCTTCTCGATTCACGTGCAAACAACGCCCTCCATGCCGGATATCGTATCGGGCAAGGCAAGCGTGGACCAGCTGCAGGAAGTCGAGCTGGAGGATCTGCTGGGGCGGGACCCGGTGCCTGCGAATGCCGCGCTGTTTAATGCCTGTATTCACGAAAAAGTTGTGTTGGTAACTGGTGCCGGTGGCTCTATTGGCTCGGAGTTGTGTCGGCAGGTGGTAAAAGCCGGGCCTACTACTCTTGTGCTGTTTGAACAAAGCGAGTTTGGTTTGTACCAAATCGAGAGTGAGCTGAAACGCAATGAACACGTGCTCTTCCATGGCGTTCAGCTAGTGCCCCTGCTTGGCTCGGTCTGCAATGCGCACCGCATTAAAGAGGTGTTTGAGCGTTATAAGGTAAACACTGTCTACCATGCGGCGGCCTATAAGCATGTGCCCCTGGTGGAGCACAATGTGTTTGAAGGAATTCGTAATAACGTTATAGGCACCAAGGTAGTGGCCGAGGCCGCTAAAGAGGCCGGTGCCGGGCACTTTGTGCTTATTTCTACCGATAAAGCCGTTCGGCCCACCAATGTGATGGGCGCTACCAAGCGCTTGGCAGAGATGGTGGTGCAACACCTGGCGGTAGAGTCCGATACCCTGTTTTCGATGGTTCGGTTTGGTAATGTGCTTGGCTCGTCTGGTTCTGTGGTGCCGTTGTTTCGGGAACAGATACGCCGTGGCGGCCCAGTCACAGTCACCCACCCGGATATCACCCGCTTCTTTATGACCATTCCCGAAGCTGCCTCTCTGGTGGTGCAGGCCGGTGCCATGGGGCAGGGCGGGGATGTGTTTGTGTTGGATATGGGCAAACCGGTCAAAATTGTCGACCTGGCCAGAAGAATGATCGAGCTCAGCGGCTTTGAAGTTAAGACGGAAGAACAGCCAGAAGGGGACATCGAAATAGAATTCTCAGGCCTGCGTCCCGGCGAAAAGCTTTACGAAGAATTACTGATCGGCGAAGCCGTATCGGGCACCGACCACCCGAAAATCATGCGGGCCAATGAAGAGCTGTTGCCCAAAGCCGAGTTGCACGCCTTCCTGGAGGCGTTATCAGCCGCAGAAGGCCAGCAAGATGCCCTGAGCGCCCGGGACATACTGGAAAAAGCCGTTAAGGGGTTTAAACCCAACTCACCACTGGTGGATTTGTTGAGTGGGGTGGGGGAGAAAGCGCCGGTTGAAGGGAAAACCTCTTTTCATTGAATGACGTAGAACGTGAACGGACGTGGGACATGGAAAGACGTGAAACATGAACTGACGCGAGACATTAAGTGACGTAAAACATTGACTGCCGGTTTGGGCGTCTTTTCGTGTTTTGCGTCTTTTTTGTGTCGCGTCTGTTAGTGTTCTACGTCACTTCTTGTGTTGCGTCAGTCGCTTTGCCAGCATTATCGAATAGATGGGTGCGAAGGCGACTGAGTTGGCAAATACGCCGCTGTAGAAGAATAGAAAGGACTCGAACTGGTTGATTATGGCCATGAACACCAGTGTATATAGGGTGAACAGCCCTATAGGTGCGGTAGCCGTGTTGGTTCTGGTCATCTCATAAGCGTTTTTGGCCAGGGTAATATAGAGTGCTAACAGCAGGGCTAGTCCCAGTAAACCGTATGCCAGGGTGAACTCAATGGCTGTGTTATGAAAATGGCCAAAGTTGTTCTTTATTGAATCAGTTAACCGGTCTGACGTTTCTATGACAGGGCCGTTTACGTCCCCCCCCCAGCCTATTAAGGGCCGTTCCACTATCCAGTCAAATGCCGCAAGGGCGGTATTGACTCTCACCCCCAGGTTAGAGGCCGGAATATTCGCCCAGTCGCCTTCCATAATGGCGTTGATGGTGGGTTGTTCCGCCTGCAACCGCTTAGTTATTACGGTAGAGAAGGGCAGTGCTATTACCAGTGCCAGCACTATCATAGCTGCGAAACCGGCTTTGTAGTGCCAATGTCTGCGTTCCCGAACTAGCCGAACACCAACCGTTATGGCTGCAATGGCAGTGCACACAAGCAACGCTAAAACTGCCGCGCGTGTTTGTGTGGTTAACACAATGAACGCCGCCAATAGCGCCCCTATGGCCGTTAGGCTGAACAGAATAACTTTCCGGTTCTTTTTCTCTATGTGCCAGCTATAGGCACCCAGGGCCAGAAAACCAATCAGGGCAATACCGAAAAACTGAGCGACATGCTGCGCGTTCATTATGCCGTAGTCGACTCTGATGCTTCGTTGTATACGGCTCCATTGCTCCTGAAGGTCGCTGTTAACGGGAAGGGCTACCAGCAGGCCCATAAAGGCTATGGCCAGGAATATAAGCAGTGTTCTGCGGTTCCCGCCCAGCCACCAGGCAATGGGAACGAAGAAGAACAGTTTTACCAGCTTATCGAGGCTCTCGTATTCGGCGGCCAGAATAGGGTCGCGCAGGTAGTTGATGCCGTAAAAAACGATAGGTAACACTATCGCCAGCCCAAATAGCTGGATGATGCGGTCTCGCTTCAACCAGGCAAAGTTAACGGCCAGGGCGTAAAAGAAAGGCAGGGTGTATAGCGCCTCGGGAATACGGTTAATGCTGGTCGGAGTCCAGAGTTTGATGAATACCGCCGTGAAGCTGGCCAGCAGCCCTATCCAGATCAGCCAGTTGGGGCCCCGGTTGAATTCGGATGGAAACCAGCGGTTAATGTCGAACGGGGATAATTGTTGGTTGGCCGCGGGCATAGGTAATCACTAAGTAGTTGATTTAATTGGTGGATACTAGCACGGGATTGTGACTTTTTTCACCTTGACCTGCCATGCCTGAGCGCTCGCTTGGGAAGACGCAATACACGGTCTAACACAGGACATGAAGGGGCGCGAAACATGAACAGACGTTTTGGCGGGTTGTGCGTCTTTTGGTGTTTTGCGTCCTTTATTGTTCCACGTCACTTCCTGTTCCACGTCCCTCCTTGTTCCGCGTCTCTTCAAACAACCCGTAATGGTTTCGAATGGCGTTCCACTGAGTCCGGTTCTGATCTCGCTTGATGTTAGTGTGCCCCAGGGCTTCTGCCTGGGAGCGGATGATCGGGATCGGCCGTTTGGGGGCGTTGACTGTTCGCCGAACCTGAGTGCCATTTAAGAAGCTCATGGCTTTGAACCATAGGTCATCGGCGCGGGGGGCCAGGTACAGGTAGAGCTCTGTCTGGGTGGTATTGCGATGCAGTACCCCCGGTGGGTATAGGGTGCCGCCAAAGCCTATGGCCAGAGTATCCGGGTGGCTGGTACCCGGTTGCTCTGCCCGCCATTGGGAATAGGGTAGGGTGTTGCCTGCTTCGTCGTACTGAATGCGCCGGCATTCGTGGGCGATGATATCGCCTGGGTGGTTCTGGTGTTCTTGGTACAGGTTACTTAGCCAGTCGGGCTGGTAGAGCAGGTCATCGTCGCAGGTGATGATGGTTTTACCGGGGAAGGCCGCCAGGGCGTGCACCAGCTTGCGGTGCGCGCAGGTCTGGTCGGCGTAACGTATTTCGAACAGGTCGCTTTGCAGGCTGCTTAGGCGTTTTGGCACCTTGGGCTTCAGGTCGTGGTGTAGCCAGAGCACGATTTTTTCCGGGCGAACCGTTTGCCGCAGCAGGCTGCGTACTGTCAGGTGCAATATGGGCAGGCGTGAAGGGATTGAGGTAAAAGAGACAATGACAGGAACTTCTCTCCCTTCGCTTTTCGCTTCCAGGCTGGCGGGTGGGGTTAGCCAGAGCTTTAGGGAGTGCCAGGCAGAAACAGGGTATTCTTTGAGCTTCATGGTTACGTCGGGTTCATTCGGTGAGTGCTTCTCAGTGTATCCAAGTGTGGCGTTGGGGTGAAGGGCATCCGAAAGACGCGGAGCACTAACTGGCGCAATACATTGACTGACGCAGTACATAGAAAGACGTGAAACATAGAAAGACGTGAAACATAGAAAGACGTAGAGCCGGTTAGGGCGCGGAGCCCAATGGGCGGGGGAGAAGACCATATATGGCCTCCTACGGGTGAGGTGGTTGTTTGACTCGGTTCTGCGGGCTCGCTATGGTGCTGTATGAATATACAGTAAAAGGCGAATGTGCCCGGTTATGTCTCAGTTTGATGCACTGGTCAGCAGGCCAAAAGCTGAAAATGTATGCCAAAGCGGTGCAGGGTCTGGTTACACTGGAACCTGATCCTGAAAAACAACTGAAGTATCTGGACTTCATCGACATCTATTCTGCCCTGGACGATAATGAACAGGCGCAATACAAAGCGGAGTATCCGCAGGAGGACCAAACCATGGCAAGCCTGACAGAACGGCTAAAGGCCGAAGGTATGGAGCAGGGCAGGGCTCAAGGCATGGAGCAGGGTATGGCTCAAGGCATGGCTCAGGGTGAAAGAGCTGTCCTTCACCGTCAATTACAACGTAGATTTGGTCCATTGAGCTCACAGGTTCTAAATCGGCTTGAAGCCGCCAATCAGCAGCAATTGGAGCTCTGGGCTGAACGTATTCTGGACGCAGACTCGTTGGCTGATGTCTTTCAAGAGCATTGATTTAAAAAACGCGGGACATGGAAGGACCTATGTTCCGTCAGTCAGTGTTCCACGTCATTTTGCATCACATATGCTTTTATAGAGCATGCCGTTAAGATACCGCCTGTTTACACGAATTTTGGAGTTTCAGTATGAAAATGGGCGTTGTGGTAACGACCTATAACTCGCCCCGCTGGCTTGAAAAGGTGATGTGGGGCTATGAGGCGCAGTCAGACCCGGATTTCGAGCTGATTATCGCGGACGATGGCTCTGGCCAGGAAACCGCCGGTGTGATCGAGCGTTTTAAAGACCGGGGGCGGCTGAACATTCGCCATGTGTGGCATGAAGACGACGGTTTTCGTAAAACCGTGATTCTGAATAAGGCCATCGTTGAAACCCCGTGCGACTACCTAGCCTTTACCGATGGGGATTGCATCCCCCGCGGTGATTACATTGCCAACCACAAAGCCGCTGCAAGACCAGGCCACTTTGTGTCGGGTGGGCTATACCGGTTAACGATGCCGGTAAGTGATGCCATCACCGAGGTTATGGTGGCCAATGGTACCGCCTTCCAGTTTGAAACCCTGGCTCGGCTTGGCCAAACTCGCGATCACAAACGCATGAAACTGACCGCAGGGCCCAGGCTTGCCAACTGGCTTAACCGGCTGACACCCACTGGTGCCACCTGGAACGGCGGCAACAGCTCGGGATGGAAAGCCGACATGGTGGCGGTAAACGGGTTCGACGAGCGCATGCAATACGGTGGGTTGGACCGTGAAATGGGCGAGCGGATGATGAACTGCGGCATAAAGGGCATTCAGGCCCGTTATTCGGTGATTACGCTGCACCTGGACCACAAACGCGGTTACGAAAACCCGGAAACCTGGGCGAAAAACAATGCCATTCGCAAGAACGTGCGGGATAACAAGCTGGTTTGGACGGAGTTTGGGATTTTGAAAGACGTAGGACAGTGAAAGACGTGAGACATTAACTGACGTAGGACAGGAACTGACGTTTTGGGCGTCTTTTCGTGTTTTGCGTCACTGACTGTTTTGCGTTAGTCAGTGTTCCGCGTCTTTTGCTGTGTTGCGTCCGTTGATGTTCCGCGTCTCTTCTAATTCAGGCTGAAGGTTTATGCAGATAAACCGGGCTACCGGTCAGGGTTATTCTGTCGCCGGTATTTACGGCCAGGGGTTGGCCGGTCAGGTCGGTGGCTCGTTCGGTGTTTGAATCCAGTGTTAACTGGCTACCACTGAGTGAATACGCCAGGCTCACCTCATCGAAATGCCAATAGGTAATGCCGTCTTTCTCTTCCCTGCCGCGGAAGGTCTCGCCCGCCATTAAGCTGTGAAAATGCACCAGGGCAGGCCAGCCCGGGCGTTCGCGCCAGCCGTTCAGGTCATCAATTAAGCCAAAGCCAGGGTGGGCCAGACGCCACCACCAAATGCGTTCTGTGGCGCCGGAACACAGGGCAATGAGCGCGTAGCGAATCATGTAAGCGGCGCTGTCTTGCTCGCTGATGTGCAGTTTGCTTTCTGGTTGGCCTTTGGGCTGGTAGGCACCGGCCAGTGGGGAATATTCGCCGGTATTTTGCAGTGGCCAGTTGATTTCGGTGATGTAGAAGCCCTGTTTTCCGTATTGGTCGGCCATGGCTTTGGCCAGCAGACACTTTTCGAGGGTTGCAAAGCCGGACTGGGCGTTCTCTGGCGCTCCGCGACGGTCTACGTAGAGGTGGTTGGATAGCGCATCGACCGATTTACCCACGGCATCGAGCAGGGGCGGGTAGTACTGGAATTCGAAGTCGTTGACCGCCGGGCCCAGGAAAGTCAGGTCTGGGTATTGAGCTTTCAAGTCGGCAACACCCTGCCAGATCGAATTCATTTCCTCCAGGTTCCAGAACCCCCATTTCACGCGGTTTACGGCATGGCCAACTTCCACACAATAAATGTGTGGGTGCACAGCGGCCAGTGCATCGCTCATGAAGGCCTGCCACCGCTCGGGTTGAAGGACAGCCTGGCGGGACTGGACAAGCCCGATCGAGACTTCATGGCCGGCTTCGGCCAGCCGGCGAATCGCATCGCTGCAGCGGGCCAGGTGGTCTGCCCCCAGATGAAAATACATCCTTACAAACACCGGTAAAGCGGGTGTTTGTTCCAATTGTGTCAGTTGTTGTTCGAAGCTGTCGTCTACCTCTAGGCATACGCCCAGTCGGTTGGCCATGGCAACCGGAGACTGAAACGCACTGGCTTTAAGCACTTTGTACCGACGGTAAACGGGTAGCGCCAGGCGCAGGTTGCTGGCCAGGGTGCGCCACAGGTCGGCTTTATTGCGCTGCTGTTTGCGGTCTTTTACCTGCAACATAACGGAAGGTTGGGCCGATTTGCCATCCCATAGCCAGGCGTCGCGTGGTGAGGGCTGTCCGGTAGACACCGCCTTGCGTTGTTCCGCCGGGGTGGTGCTTAGCCAGCGTTTCACTGTGCGCACCGGGTGGCGCCATTTGCGGCTGCGTTGGTGCAGCAGAAAACGGTTGTGGTAGCGCTCGGCCCAGCGTTGGAACTCGGCCGGTATACCGTTATCTTCAAAGTAAAGATGAAAAAAGATGCGCCGGAAGTGGGAGGGAATCTTCATGCGCTCCATGTCCCGGGCGCGTTGGCGCAGTGTGGGGTTGGGCTGCATCTTCCCCCGGTTCAGGTCAATAAAGGCGGGCTGGGCCCAGTCGGCCGGGCCGGTACGGCGCATCAGGATGTTTTGCGGGCCCAGGTCGCCGTGTATAAAGCCGCTGTCGTGCATGGTGCGAATCGCTTCGGCACTGAAGCGCAGCAGGCGGATGAAGTCTTCCGCATTGGGGCGCTCGCGCAGCAGGTAGGTCATCTCGGAATAAAGATCGGTCGAGTCGGCAATGTAACGGGTGATCAGATAGCTTTCGACCAATTGCTTGTCTTGCCACTTTTCAATATAGCCAATCGGCTCGGCCACGTCGGCGCCCTGCGCATAGAGGTGGCGGCTGTAGGCATGGGCCCGGGCTGCCTTGGTACCGATTCGCCGGTAAATGGCACCGCGCAGCGCATCAGGCTGTTTGAAGGCTTTGATGCACAGGGCCTCGGTAGCCGGGTTTAACGGGTCGTCGAGCCGGTAAACGCGGTTGCGCTGAAGGTAAAGCAGGTCGGCCTCGCTGCTTTGTAGCTGGTGTTGCAGCCTAGCTAGCCAGCGTTGCCCGGCATCGGTCGAATACTGTTCCAGCACCTCGCCTTCGTAACCGGGCAGGGCAAGGGTGGCAACATCGGTGTAGTGAGGTGTCTGAATCATTCGGAATGGACTGGGCAGCGGGTCTGAAAAGGCCGCGTAGCATAACCGAGAAGGCCGGTTCAGGCAAAAATCAAAGGTGGGAATGGCGAGCCGGTTTGAGTACCATACGCCCGTTTGAATTTAACCGGATACCCAGAACTTAATGCCAGCCAAGAAAACCGGCAAGACTTCCCTGATAGCGCGCTGGCGCGGGCTATGGCCGGGCCGGATGCACCTGCGCACGGCGCGCCTAGCCGCCTGGCTCGATTTGCTGGTTTTAGACCTTGGCATGCTGCGGGCGCCGGTCAACCGCCCCTATGAAGTGGCCCCGGGCTTTTGGCGATCGAACCAGCCTACGCCCTGGCGTTTGAAGGCGCTGGCGCGGCGCGGCTTTGGTTCTGTGATCAATCTGCGTGGTGAAGGTCGCAGCGGTGGTTTTCACCTGGCGCAATATCATACCGGTATATTCGGCCTGCAGTTCTTCAGCCTGAAACTCAGTTCGCGACGGCCACCTACGGTGGAACAGGTGGAAACTTTACTGCGTTTGTTCGAAGAAGTGCCGAAATCCGTGTTGATTCATTGTAAATCAGGTGCAGATCGAGCGGGCCTGGTCTCGGCGCTCTATCTCCTTCACCTGGGGTACCCGGTTGCTGAGGCTAAAGCTCAGCTGTCGCTGCGCTTTCTTCATATTAAAAGCGCTTCCACCGGTATGATGGATTATTTTATTGAAGCCTATGAAGCCGCTTTTCAGGCAACAGGTGTGTCGTTTCTGGACTGGCTGCATACGGATTATGATCGGGCCGCAATGATTAAACAGTTCAAATCCAGGCCGGGCAGTAACTGGCTGGTCGATCGAATACTGCGGCGTGAATAGCCCGGGCGAGGAATGAAACTATGAAGTGGACGTTACGAACCTGGGAAGAACAGCTTGTCGCCGGCCTTGACCGGCTGTTGGGGTTTCCGCGTGAGCGAAAGCGTTTTTATAAGGCACATGGCTACCCCTTGAACCTGAAAGAACCGACTTCGTTCAATGAAAAAATTTGTTGGAAGAAGATTTACGATCGCGATCCTCTGGTACCCGTTATTGCAGACAAGTATCGGGTTCGTGATTATGTCCGTGAGGTATTGGGCGAGGCCGAAGCCAACTCCATACTCATTCCCCTTCTAGCGGTCGCTGATAAACCGGAAGATCTGGACATTTCTGTTTTACCAGATCAGTTCGTAGTGAAATCAAATCATGGATCCGGGAATAATTTGCTTGTTTTTGATAAGAGCAAGTTTGATTTTCAGGCATTCATCAAAGAAGCGAATACTTGGCTAAAGGCGCCCTATGGAATTAGAAATCACGAATGGGCCTATTCCCACATCGATAGAAAAATAATGGTTGAGCAATTATTGTTAGAGCAATCGGGAAGTATTCCATCAGATTATAAATTCTGCATGATTCACGGCGAATGCGCTTTCATCAAGGTGGATAAAAGCCGGTTCAACAATTTCACCTCAACTTTGTACGATTCAAGTTGGAATAAACTGAAAGTTGACTGGCGCAGACCACAAGATGATTATTCACCAGCCCCCCAACAACTGGAGAAAATGCTGGAGATAGCACGGGCACTTTCGAAGAAACTTGATTTCATCAGAGTCGACTATTACGTGCTTGGCGATCATTTCTACTTGGGTGAGTTAACCAACTACCCGGTGAGAGGCCGAGGGAAATTTAACCCAACGGAGTTCGATTTCGAGATGGGTCGCCGCTGGGTGTTGCCTGGAGCAAACGGTGGAGAATAAGCAGCAAATAGCTGATGGTGGATCTATCGATGCCGTCGTGACCTGGGTAAACGGAGAAGACCCTGCTCACCGTGCCAAGCTCAATGCCTATCTTGAATCCATTGGGCACCGGCCGAAAATAGCCAGTGCCAATCGCTATCGTGAAACCGGCGAGTTTGCTTACTGTATCGCTTCTCTGCTGAAATTCGCGCCCTGGTTGCGCCGAATACACATTATTTCGGATGATCAGGCGCCCACATTCATGCCGCAGTTACTGCAAAATGGCTGGGCTGAAAAGGTTAGCAGCGTAGATCACACTGAGCTGTTTAAAGGGTATGAGAACAATCTGCCTACTTTTAACATTCGGTCTATAAAATCGCTGTTTTGGAATATACCCGGGCTTGCCGAGCATTTTGTCTTTCTGAATGACGATTTCATGCTGGTAAGGCCCGTGGAACCCCGCTGTTTTTTCCAGAAAGGCCAAGCGGTTCTGACCGGCCAATGGATGCCCCAGCGCCCGGGTGTTGTGTTGCGCGGTTTAACAGGCCTGACTTCCAACGCACCGGATAAACGGCCCGGCAACCATCTTGCTCAAGCCTATTCGGCCAGGCTGGCAGGTTTTCGGTACCGGTATTTCAAGGTGCCGCATAAGCCGCACCCGTTGCTGAAGTCGGTAATGGCGAATTACATGCGTGAGCACCCGCAGCAACTGGCGCACAATATCGGCTTTCCGCTGCGGGATGAATCCCAGTTTCTGGCTGACGCCCTGGTGAATCATCTGGCGCTTAAGAACGGGCAGGCCAGGGTGGACAACCGCTTTAAAACGCTGCGCTTCAAACCGGCCGATTATCAGCAACCCCGCTTTAAAGAGCTTCTATCGACCATCGAATCAGACCCGTCCATTCTTTACGCGTGTTTTCAAAGCCTGGAGACCATGGATGATGCCTTACGCACAGACTTCTTCACCTGGCTCGACCAGCGAATTGGTAAGCCGGACGATATTTTTCGTCGCGGCCCGGCGGGAACCAGTCTATGACGCTTGAACGAGTCACTCTGGCCAGTCGCGAGCCCTTGCTGAACAGCAAGACCCGCTGGGTGTACGAACACCCGGATACACCTGATGTGCTGATAAAAGTGCACATGCGGCGGTTCGATTCCTCACCGCAGACGGGCCTGAAAGGCTGGCTTGTACGCCGCAAAGATCACTTTTTATACACCACGGGCATACTGCGCGAATTGAAGCAGTTTGTGGAATCCCGATATCTTGGGCCCAACGGGCCTTGTTACCCTGAGATTCAGCCGTATATCGAGCCGGTGTATGGTGTGGTCGAGACCGATATTGGCCTGGGCTTGCTGGTCTCGGCCGCACGGGATGCAGAAGGTAACCTGGCGCCTTCGTTGCTTCGGTTACGGCGCCAAGGCGCCATGACGTCCGAGCGCCATGCCAAGCTCGACAAGATGCTGCAAGCGCTGCTCGATACCCGCCTGATGATAGGTGACCTGAATCAGGAGAACATAGTGCTTAAAAATTCCGGCCAGCCGGATGAGCGCTTTGTGCTGATCGACGGGCTCGGCGAGCGCACCTGGATACCAACCCAAAGTCTGGTTGGCTGGGTAAACCGGCGTCGCAAACACGCCTTTGTGGCGACGATGCGTCAGCGCCTACAGGGTGACCGTAATGGCTGAATCTCGGGTGCAAAACCAGCTTAAACAGTGGCGGCGCTATTGGGCGGCGCATTTCGACCGGCCTCTGGTTCGGTGCCTGGCCTGGCTGGATGCGATGGTGATCGATCACGGCTTGCTAAGGCCATTGTGGAATCGGCCGGAGCCCTTTGCACCCGACGCCTGGCGGGGCAATCAACCCACGGCCAGGCAGGTTCACCGGTTGGCGCAGCGCGGCATTCAGACGATCATCAGTCTGCGCGGGTTGGGGAATATTGGGGCGTCGCTGTTTGAGGTCGAAGCGGCTGAAAAAGCGGGTGTCGAGCTCATTTCTTTTCGTATGTCGTCCCGGGGGGCTCCTCGTCCCAAGCGTGTGAACGAGCTTATAGAGCTGATGCAAAGCATTAAGACGCCGGTGTTGTTTCACTGTAAATCGGGCGCGGATCGGTCGGGGTTTGCCGCCGGGGTGTATTTGCTGGTGACCGGGCAGGGCACAATTGAGGATGCCAAAGCCCAGCTTTCCTGGCGCTACTTACACTTTAAAGGTGCAAAAACCGGCCTGTTGCATGAGTTCTTTTGTGACTATGAGCGCTATTGTGAGCAAACCCCCATTGTCTTTCACCAGTGGGTTAACGAGGTGTACGATCCGGTGCAGCTGGAACAACAGTTTAAACCGACCGGTTTTTCCAGTTGGGTGGTCGACAAGGTGCTAAGACGTGAATGAATTTGATTTGGAAAAACACCAGGATACCCCTCGCCTGGAGTTGGTAAAACGCTTGTGGCGCGATTATTTGCGCAGTCACATCGGCGTGTTACTGGTCGCCGCCGTACTGGTGGTGATTGAGGGGAGTGCGCTCGGGTTGCTTAGCTATCTGGTGCAGCCAATGTTCGACCAGGTATTCGTGCAGGGCAATGCGGACCAGGTGGTCTGGATCGCCCTGGCGATTTTCATCGTGTTCACCGCACGGGCACTCGGTGGTTTTGGCCAAAGGGTGATTACCGTTACCGTGGGGTTGCGCGTGGTAACCGGCTTGCAGAAAGACATGCTCAGCCACTTGGTCCGGTTGGATTCAGGTTTCTTTGGTGCGCATTCACCCGGCGGGCTGATAGAACGCGTTCGGGGTGACACCCAGGCGTTGAAGAGCTTTGCCAGCACAGCGTTAATTAACCTGGGGCGGGATTCAATTTCACTCATTGCCCTGTTAACCGTGGCCATGCTGGTCGACTGGCGCTGGACACTGTTTGCGCTGTTTGGCCTGCCGTTGTTGTCATTTCCCATCGCCTTGCTGCGTCGGTTAATTCTGAAAACCACGCGCAGCTCGCGGGAAGTATCGTCGCTGCTGTCGATGCGGTTGGATGAGATTTTTCACGGCATTAATGCGATTAAGCAGAACAATTTGGAGGCCCACGAAGACGGACGTTTTCAGAAAGAAACCGAGCGATTTTTCAAGTTTCAGCGGCGCTCGGAAATCGGTAAGGCCGCGATGCCGGCGATGATTGATCTGGTCGCTGGTTTTGGCTTTGTGGCGGTGGTGATTTACGGTGGGCATCAGATCATCGAGGGCGAAAAGACCATCGGCCAGTTCATGAGTTTTTTTACCGCCATGGCACTGATTTTTGACCCATTGCGCCGGCTGAGCAATATCAGCGGCGCGTTTCAGGCGGCCAGCGCCAGCCTGGAACGGATTTTCAGCGTACTGGATCTGGAACCGAAAATAGTGACGCCGCTCAACCCTTTACCGGTGCCCGCGAACGTTGGGCAACTGGATATCGTGATGGATCACCTCAATTTCGGCTATGCGGATAAATCCGTATTGCACGATTTAAGCCTGAAGGCTCCGGCCGGGAAAATGACGGCCTTGGTGGGGGCTTCAGGGGCCGGTAAAACCACACTGTTCAACCTGTTAACCCGGCTGGTAGACCCGCAATCGGGCGCGATCCGGCTTGGCGATGTGCCGATTAACCAGTTGGACCTGATCGAGCTGCGGCAATTGTTTGCAGTGGTCAGTCAGGATTCAGCGTTGTTCGATGAAAGCATAAAACAGAATATTCTACTGGGCCGGCTGGATGCCGACATGGCCAGTGTTGATAAAGCTGCCAAAGAAGCGCTGGTCGATGAATACACCCGTCAGTTGGAGGCCGGGCTGGATACGCTGGCCGGGCCACGCGGCACGAACTTATCGGGCGGCCAGCGCCAGCGCGTTGCCATTGCCCGGGCGCTGCTGCGGGATGCACCGATTCTGCTGCTCGATGAAGCCACCTCGGCGCTGGACACCCGCACCGAAAAACTGATTCAGGAAACCCTCGAAGACCTCGCCAAGCGCAAAACCACCCTGGTGATTGCCCACCGGTTAAGCACCGTGATGAATGCGGATCTGATTCACGTGCTGGAAGAAGGGCGCGTGATTGAGAGCGGTACGCATGATGAGTTGCTGGCCAGGCGCGGGGCGTATTTTAATTTGCATTCTACGTTTGAAGCATAAAAAACGTGGGACATGGACTGACGTAGGACATGAAGAGACGCGAAACACTAAATGACGTCGGTTTATGTTGTGCGTCTCCAAGTGTTTCACGTCACTTAATGTTTTACGTCAGTTATTGTTTTGCGTCTTTTACTGTTTTACGTCTTTTATTGTTCCGCGTCTTTACAACCGGGTTTTGACCAGCCAAACAGTAACCCCCAAAAATAACAACGATGGCGCCAGTGCAGCCAGCACTGGGGTTAGCCCCATCACCATCAACAAACTGCCCAGGGTATCCGTTACCAATTGCACCGCAATCGCCAGGGCCACGCCCTTGAACGCGGCATCGCCCAGCGTTTTTTGCCGAAAACTCCCGAACGAGAACACCAGTGCCAGAAACAGCATGGCGATGTACTGCACCGGGAACCAGAGGCGGCTCCAGAAGGTGAGCTCCAGGCGCGGGTCGGGCAGGGCTTGTTCCAGTGAGAAACGCACTTGCACCCACAACTGCTGTAGCGTCAGTTCGCGTTCGCGCTGGCTGAGAATGCTGAGCAGGTTGGCGTTGAAGTTGGCCGGTTGCCAGTTAAGGGTGTCGAAGGCGCTGTGCAGTACGGAGTTTTCGTTGAACTCAACCTGCTTGACGTTGTTGAGCATCCAGCCCTGGTCGATGGGGCTGGCGGTTGGCGCGTAAGTGACCATGGCCAAATTATTATCGGCATCCAATTCGAAGATGGTGAGGCCGGTTATGTCCCGGTCTGGGGAGACCAGATCGACGTTGATGACCCACTGGTTGTCTCTGTACCACTGGCCACTCAGGGTTGGCAAGTTGCGGTCGAGTTTCTGGGCCCGGGTTATCTCGGCCTGCAATCGCAATTGTGGCGCGGCCCATTCGCCGAGGACATAAACAATCGGAAGCAGCATTAGCCCTGGCAATATCAGCCGCACGACCAAGCCGTAAGCACTGCGCGACGCCAGTTGAATAATCACCAGCTCGCTGTTTTTGGCCATGCCGGCCACCGAGAGCAAGGTGCCAAGCAACACCATGGGGCCAATGAACTGATAGACCTCCAGTGGCAGGCTGTAGAGCCGGTATAAAAACGCATCGACGGGGGTGTAGGTATCGCTGCCGCGCCGGCTGATTTCATCGGCCACGCCCATCACCAGCAGTAAACCACCAATCGCCAAAACGACAATGGCAATAAACACGGCGGTGCGTTTAAGGATGTAACGGTTAAGGATCGAAAGCCCCATCAGCCGGGCCTCCGTATCAGTACCAGGCCCAGTAGGGCGAGGGCGACCAGAAACCACCAGGGGCTGGCGATCAGCGGTAGCTGGCCCTTCTCAACCGCGGTTTGCAGGGTTTGCTGGCTGAAGGTGAACACGATGTAAAGAATAATGCCCATGGCAATGGCGCCCACCTTGGCTTTGCGGGGTTTGACCCGGGTGAGGCCAACGGCCCAGAGTGCCAGTACCAGAATCAACACCGCCGTTAGCGTGCGTTCTATGACTTCGCTGCGGTTGGCCTGGCTGCCGTTTTGCCACAACACATCTGAACCATGGGCTTCGCGCGGGTTGTTCTGGGACCCAGAGTCGTCAGTGGGGATGTACAGGGCGTAACTCTGGTAATTAATGCGTTCAGTCTCATCCGGGTTAAGGCTGAAGACCGTTTGGCGGCCTGAAAACAGGGTTAAATACTGGCGTTGCTGCTCAACTTGAATGCGGGCCGAAGGCGCGGTATTCACTGAAATCCGGTCGCCGTCGACCTGGGCGACGAATAGGCTCAGCAGGGATTCCTGGGCCGGGTTGGCCGAGCGGGCGTACAAAGTGGCATCGCGCTGGTTCAGCGAGAAAAATTCACCGGGGGAGACAATATCGGTGAGGGGCCGGTTCTGTTGGCTGAACAGGTAGTCGGATAAGCCACGTTCGGCCATGGGGGTGATGATATGGGTGAACGCCAGCATGATCACCATCGCCGGTAACGCGGTATAGACCAGTACTTTCACCAGAATACCGGTATCGGAAACGCCGATGGCATGCAGCACGGTGCGTTCGGAATCTTCACTAAGCCGGTTCAGGGTGGTCAGAGCGGCTAGAAAGTAGGCCGCGGGCAGCAGCTCAGGTAACAGTATGGGTAGCTGGAAGCCGATGATGGCGATAATGGCCCAGTCGGAATATTGCCCGGATACCACCCGGCCGAGGGTTTCGCTCATTTCCCCGGCGATCAGCAACGCCATCAGAATGGCGGTAATCAGCGCAAAGGGCTTGATGATTTCTCGGCAGATGTACCAGGTAAACAATGTCGGATCCGAATATGACGAGCTGGCCGGCAGTATAGCGGGTTAGGAGGCGTCACCCAATATGCAACGCAACCCCTGGTGGTTGGTCTTTTGTAGGAAGCTAGTCCTCTGGGTGACGGTGAGGATAGGTAACCGGTGAAGCTGACCTTTTGGGCGGTGGTTTTATTCACCGGCCCCGGAGCTTCTTGTCGCCCAGCTGACGCTGGCTTCCTACGACTGAACCTTTACTCGTCTTAACCGACAGCCTCTATTGCCCAGTCTTCGCCGGTCGGTTTTAAAAAAGACTGCAAGGAGGGCCTTTTGCAACCTATAATCGGGGCACATCTAAAACGGAGCACCTCATGACTGAACTGACCTGTTTTGGCGCTTACGACATACGCGGTGAGCTGGGTGTGGAGCTGAATACGGACATTGCCTACAGGATTGGACGGGCGTTTGCGGCCTACCTGAATCCTAAAACCGTGGTCGTTGGTGGCGACGTTCGGGAAACCTCGCCAGAGTTGAAGCAGGCCTTCGCCGATGGCGTGTTGGATTCCGGCGCCAATGTGATCGACATTGGCTTGTGCGGCACAGAAGAGGTGTATTTTGCCACCAAGTACCTCAAGGCCGAGGGCGGGTGCATGGTGACCGCGAGCCATAACCCCATTAATTACAACGGCATGAAGATGGTGCGCGAGGATTCCAAGCCAATCTCGCGCGATACCGGCCTCGATGACATTCGTAAAATGGCCGAGACCGGTGAATACGGTGAAAAAGCCGCCAAACGCGGCACACTGAAAGAGCAAGGCAACAGCCAGGCCTACACCGAACACCTGATCGGCTACCTCGATCTTTCCGACCTGCGCCCGACGCGGCTGGTCACCAATGCTGGCAATGGCGCCGCCGGCCCGTCGCTCGATCGACTGGAAGCCGCCCTGAAAGCCAAGGGCGCACCGATCGAACTGATCAAGATTCACAATGAACCCGACGGTACCTTTCCCAACGGCATTCCCAACCCCCTGTTGCACGAGCAGCAGCCGGTGACCAGCAAGGCCGTTAAGGAACACGGCGCCGATATGGGCATCGCCTGGGACGGTGATTTCGACCGCTGCTTCCTGTGGGACAACGAAGGCCAGTTTATCGAGGGCTACTATATTGTCGGCTTGCTGGCCGAAGCCTTTCTGGTCAAACAACCGGGCTCCAAGGTCGTATACGACCCGCGTTTAACCTGGAACACGGTCGAGATCGTCGAGGCCAATGGTGGCGAAGCGATCATGTGTAAATCGGGCCACGCCTTTATTAAAGAGAAAATGCGCAAGGAAGATGCCGTCTACGGCGGCGAGATGAGCGCCCACCACTACTTTCGCGACTTCGCCTATGCCGACTCGGGCATGATTCCCTGGCTTCTGGTAGTCGACTTGCTGAGTAAGAAAAAAACCTCGCTCAAGGCACTGGTTAGCGAGCGCATGGCCAAATTCCCATCCCCCGGCGAGATCAACAGCAAAGTCGCCGACGCGGATGAAGCCATGGCCCGCGTATACGACGCCTACAAAGCTGAGGCCATTGCCGAAGACCACATCGACGGTCTCTCGCTGGAATTCGCCGAGTGGCGCTTCAACCTGCGCAAATCGAACACCGAACCGGTCATTCGCCTGAACGTCGAAACCCGGGGCGATAAAGCACTGATGGAAGAAAAAACCCAGGAACTCCTGGCGCTGATTAGACAATAGAAAAAAACGCAGGACATGAAGGGACGCAACACATGAAAAGACGCGAAACATGAAAAGACGTAAAACATGAAGGGAAGCAGGACAGGAATTGACGTCTTTCCGTGTTTAGCGTCTTTTAGTGTCTTGCGTCAGTTAGTGTTTCGCGTCATTTAGTGTACTGCGTCTTTTAATGTTCCGCGTGGGTTAAACAAAGGAGTTTTTATGACCGTTTTGGTGACCGGCGGAGCCGGGTATATTGGCAGCCACACCTGTATTGAATTGATTCAGGCCGGGCATACCGTGCTGGTGCTGGATAACCTGGTGAACAGTTCGGCTGAATCGCTGCGCCGGGTTGAGGCGATTGTGCGTCAGCCGGTTGATTTTGTGGAAGGTGATATACGCGATACCGGGTTGCTCGACCGGGTGTTCAGCGAGCACGATATTGATTCGGTTGTGCACTTTTCTGGTTTGAAAGCGGTGGGGGAGAGCACTGAAAAACCGCTCGATTACTACGACAGCAATGTCTACGGCACTATTTGTCTGCTGCAGATGATGAAGCGCCACGGTTGCAAGAACCTGGTGTTCAGTTCATCGGCCACTGTCTACGGCGACCCGCATACCGTGCCAATTCAGGAACATTTTCCGCTCAGCGCCACCAACCCCTATGGCCGCTCGAAGCTGATGATCGAAGACATACTGCGTGATCTGAACGCATCGGATGCTGAATGGCAGGTGGCTCTGTTACGCTACTTTAATCCGGTGGGGGCGCACCAAAGCGGCACCATCGGCGAAGACCCGAACGGTATTCCCAACAATCTGATGCCCTTCATTACCCAGGTGGCCATCGGCAAGCGCGAGGCGCTCTCGGTGTTCGGTAGCGACTACGACACACCCGATGGCACCGGCGTGCGCGACTACATTCACGTGGTCGACCTGGCCAAAGGCCATGTCAAGGCCATCGAAAAACTGAACAGCAAACCAGGCTGTGTGGCCTATAATCTCGGCACCGGGGTTGGTTACAGCGTGTTGGATATGGTGAAGGCGCTGGAAAACGCATCGGGCAACAAAGTGCCCTACAAGCTGGTAGATCGGCGCCCCGGCGACATCGCCTGCTGCTACGCCGACCCGGCCTACGCAGAACAGGAACTCGGCTGGCACGCCGAACTGGGCCTGGAAGACATGATGGCCGACTCCTGGCGCTGGCAAAGCCAGAATCCCGACGGATATCGGCGGTAGTGAAGGAATACGTTAATTTTGATCCGCTGGCGGAGCGGTTTTCGAAGAATATTTACGGCAGTTTGAAGGGCCGTATTCGCCAGACTCTGCTGGAAACTCTGTATCCGAAATACGTGCCAGAGTTAGCCCAGCCGGGTCTAAGTGTTCTGGATGCTGGCGGTGGCCTGGGGCAAATGACGCAATGGCTGCTGGGTATGGGTCACCGGGTGGAGTATTTCGATGTGGCCGGTGATCTGGTGGCCCGGGTTAAGCAGGATGCCGCGGAATCGATTGCCAGTGGTCAGTGCCTGGTAAGCCAGGCTTCGGTGTTCGAATTCGATTCCGGGCCAGACCGGAACCTGGTGATTGTGCATGCCGTGCTGGAATGGCTGGAAGGCCCCCAAGCCGCGCTGGACAGAGCAATGAGCTGGGTAGCGCCGGGCGGTGTGATCGGGGTGATGGTGTATAACCGCCACATGCTCGAACTGCGTAATTTGATGCGAGGCACCCTGGAGAAAGTCAAAACCGGCCAGCTACAAGGCCTGGCCGGTGGTCTTACCCCAATTACACCCCTGAGTCCCGAACCCATTTGTCAGCAATTGGAGACGGCTGGTTTCGAAATATTGACTCAGGCCGGTATCCGCACCTTTTCAGATTTAACGGAACCGACGGTGCTGTCATGGTACAGCGATGAAGACATCATTGAGATGGAACAACGCCTGTGCGAACAGGCACCCTATCGGGATTTGGGACGATATGTGCTGTTGTTGGCCAGGAAGCCACAGTAAGCTGACGCAAGGGTGTGTTCTTTTGTAGGAGGACAGGCCTCTGGTTTTACTCAGGCGATGTTAACCACTTTGTGCGACTGCAGCGTCAGCCTCCACTCCGGGTGTTCGCGGCAATAGGCTATGGCGGTCTGGGTGCTGGTTTCGCGGGCCGGGTGCAGGGTCTCGGCGTCGAACGGGTTTAACGGGCTCAGATAACGAACGCTGGCGTTAATGTGCGCGAAGCGCTCGGGCGGGGCTTCTGGCTGGGGGTATACCAGCTTGAGTTCGTCGCACTGGTCTATGATCACGTCACTGCGGCCCTTGGGGCTGATGCAGACCCAATCGAGATTGGCCGGTAACGGGCGGGTGCCGTTGGATTCCACCGCGCATTCGAAGCCGCGCTGGTGCAGGGCGTCGATCAGGGTTTCGGTCAGTTGCAGGGCTGGTTCGCCGCCGGTGAACACGACGTAGGGTTTTACACGAGTGTCGTTGGTTGGGGTAGGCGTTGGCCATAGCGCCGCTATGGCATCTGCCAGTTCGGTGGCGCTGCCAAACTTGCCACCGCCTTCGCCGTCGGTACCGATAAAGTCGGTATCGCAGAAGGTGCAGATGCTGGTGGCACGGTCTGCTTCGCGGCCGCTCCAGAGGTTGCACCCGGTAAAGCGGCAAAACACGGAGGCACGGCCGGTGTGGGCACCTTCGCCCTGGAGGGTGTAGAACATTTCTTTGACGGAATAGGTCACAACAATCGGGCCTCGGGGTTCAGAGTCTGGAATGGCCGGGCCACCAGCGGGTTACAGGGCGGCCGTTTTTGCCTGGGTATTGTCTTGCAGCAGGGTGACAAAATCTGCAGCGCACAGTGGGGCGGAGAATAAGTAACCCTGGTAGCGCAAACAACCAATAGATTCAAGAAAGGCCAGTTGCTCTTTGGTTTCAACGCCTTCGGCGATGGTTTTCAGGTTAAGGTGCTGGGCCATGGCGAGAATGGTTTCGACAATGGCGGCATCGTTGTTGTCGGTGGTCAGGTCGCGCACGAACGACTGGTCGACTTTAAGGACATCGAGCGGCAGACGTTTCAGATAGCTCAGGCTTGAATAACCGGTGCCGAAATCGTCGATGGAGAAAGAGACACCGTATTGGCGAATCTCGTTCATGCGCACGATGGTTTCTTCCACCTCGTTGATCACCATGCCCTCTGTAATTTCCAGGTCGATGCACCGGGCTGGTATGTTGCATTGCTTTATCGCCTGTTTCACCTGGGCGAAAAACTCCGGCTGCGAAAACTGCTGCGGGCTTATGTTGATGCCCAACACCTGGTCTTCGTGCCAGAGGCCTGCGTCCATCCAACGGCGCACGGTGGCACAGGCTTCTTCCAATGCCCACTCGCCGACCTTGAAGATCAGGCCCATGTTTTCCAGCACCGGTATGAATTCTACCGGAGATACCGTGCCCCGCGTCGGATGTTGCCAGCGCATCAGCGCTTCGGCGCCGAGAATGCTGTTGTCGCGCACATCGACCTGGGGCTGGAATGTCAGATAAAACTCACGGCGTTCCACGGCCAGGCGCAAATCTTTTTCCATGGTCAGTCGGAAGGCGGTGGCTTCGGCCATGGCCTGTTCAAATTGAATGGCGTTGTCTTTGCCGTGGGCTTTGGCCTGGTACATGGCGGTATCGGCGTTACGCAGCAAGTCGGAGGCGCTGGTGCTGCCCTCGGGGTAGAGGGCGATGCCGAGGCTGGCGGTTACCGACAATGGCTGGTCGCCGATAAAGAAGGGTTCCCCGAGCGATTTGCGCAGCCGCTCGGCCCGCTGATAGGCCAGTATGCTGACTTCGCTTTTATCGTGCCCGAGGTCGGCCATGCAGATGACGAATTCGTCGCCGCCCAGGCGTGACACGGTGTCCTCATTGCGCACGGCGTCCATTAACCGGGAAGCCGCTTCGCGCAGCAGGGCGTCACCGGCACTGTGGCCCATGGAATCGTTGATGTTCTTAAAGTTATCTAGGTCGATGAACACCAGAGCGCCAAATTGCCCGGAGCGTTCCGCGCGCCGCAGCGATTGCCCCAGCCGGTCGAGAAACAGATGGCGGTTGGGCAGGTCGGTCAGCGGGTCGTGATAGGCCATGTGTTGCATGCGCGATTGGTTGCGCTTGCGCTCGGTGATGTCGACGCCGACCGACAAGACGGCCGGTTCACCGCGAAACTCGATGGGTAGAATGCGCAGTTCCAGCGCCGTCAGAGTGCCGTGGACGTTCATCCAATCGAGCTCTGGAATGAACAGGCTGTGCTGGTCTACCATCACCTGGTCGTCGGCTTCGACGATCAGGTGCCGCGACTTGTCGTCGTATTCATCGAGAATCTGGCTATGGTGCTGGCCGGTCAGTTCAGCCACCGAGGTTTGGAAGGCGCGGGCAAAGGCTTCGTTGACCAGCACCAGTTCGCCCGACCGGTTTTTCACGTAAATCAAATGAGGCAGGTTATCGATCAGGCGCCGCATATTGGTGTAGGACTCTTCAACTTCGTATTTGGCCAGGGTTTTGTCGGTGATCAGCCGTTCTGCGTTGCTCAGGTAGTGGTTGATATGGGCCGTCAGCTGCCCGAGTTCATCACGTTCGTGCCCGCTGGGCGGTGTTAGGCGCTGGCCGTTGGGGTTTTCGGCATCAATGGCATCCAATGAATTGGACATCATATTAACGGGCTTGGTGATCAGGCGGTAGAAGACGAACAGGAACAGCAGAATCAGTATGAAGTTCTTAAATACACCCAGCAAAAAGGTTGAAATCGCCCGGTCGGCGAAACTCTGGAAGGCCAGTACGGTGTCGATCTCCATGCGCAACAGCCCATAGACATTGCTGCCGAGGGCGTTGGTTTCGAGCCGGGCTTCCAGTGTTTGTACCGGGTTGGTGACGAAGCGTTCGTACCAGTGTTGCTGGCGCTGGTCCTGTTCGGCGGAACGTTCGGCGAGCGGTGAGCCCAGTTCATCGATGATGGCGACGTAAGTGACGAAGTTGTAGACGAACATACCATTGGCCACTTCGCTGGCCAGGTTGTAGTCGAGCGTATGCACGGCTCGGGTGGCCGCAAAGCGCGAGGCATCCATCACCCGCTCAATCGATTCGTCGAGCGAGTTTTGCTCTACGCGAAAATCGTTGTAGACCTGATACCCCGAGCTGACCAGGCTGACGAGCAGGGCCAGAATAACGCCGCTACGGGAAAGCCGGAACGACAGGCGATGCAGAAACTTGGGCTTAAAAACCGGTGAAGACATCCGCTACATGCCACCATGGGGCCGGGAAAAGGGCCGCAAACATACTCAATGCTTACAGGTTAGTCAAAATCCCCGGATGCTGCCATGCGTTTTAATTGCTGCCAGCGGGTTACGCACCAGATTGCCAACACAGGATTGCCCAGTGTCGGCAGCGTAATCAGCAACAGAATTCGAACCCAGGGGTTGGGTTCGAACAGCCAGGTCAGCGCCAGGGCGATAAAAAAGCCGCTGTAGAGGTCGAACAGTGAGATCTGACCCCAGACTTGGCTGGTCAGCCATTGGCCCTGTTCAGAAAATAAGGGCCATGGGTTGAGCAACAGCATCCAGGCGATCAGGGTGATTGACAGCGCAACGCCCAGAATGAGCAACATCAAGGGCAGCAGGTTGTTGGCGCGGTTCGGGTTCATGGTTAGTGGCCCTCCGGGTATTGGTATTCGATGTTGGCGGTGTAGTTGCCGCCGCCGGGCTTAGGCAGATTGGTTAGGCCACGGTAGCTGAGCAGACGCTGGGTATCGATGTCGTAAGTCAGTTCAATATCGCTGATGACCCAACTGAGTACCCGGTTCTGAACATTAAGCTCAAGCACGAGCTGACCTTCAATCTGGTCTACGGGGCTCACGCGAAGGCCCAGCCAGCGGACGCGGGTAGGGGCCAGAAACTGAAAATCGACGGTATCGCCCGCCAGCAAGGTATCGAAGTGGTCGACAATAAAGTAATGAAAGCCCCCGTCGATGACCGAAGCGGCGTCTTCAGACCATTCGAGGGTGCCGGATTCTACCGATTCGATGGATACGCCGTCGTCATCGGGTTTTACGAGTTCAGTTCTGGCAGGGTCGGTCACGGTTAACTGGTAGGCCGGGCGTGTCGGTCGCCAGTAGGTCATGTCTTTTTGTGCCAGCCGGTCGCCATTCGAGGTGATATAGCGAACGGTTTCCTGCCGTGGTACGCCGTCTTCCTGCTCCAGACGATGCTCTTCGGTGTAGAGCAATTCGCTGGTTTCTACATCGTAGGCTTTACCGACAAACTCGATGGTTCGGGTCTCAGCGGCTACTTTGGTGATGCCTAACAGGGCCAAAACCAGGCAAAGCAGGGCTGCTTGCCTGGTTTTGGCGGGGTTTTTTGTGATCAGGGCGGTCGGGGTGTTCATGACGCCGTTACCTGAGTCGGGTGACTGTGATTCAGCCGATCGATCCACCAGTAAAACAGGGGTAGCCACAGGCCCCAGGCAAGCGGCACGGCGATCAGACCAAAAGGCGTCAGGGTGGCGGCGCCGAACTGGGCACCGGCCACATAGCTGCCACCGCCCCCGAACACGCCGAGTATCACCTGCAAACTCAGACGGCCTTTCAGCCAGGCGAGAGAATGATTCAGTGTTAGCGGGAACATCAGCCACAGGCCAACCAGCCACAGGGGGACCGGTTGCCCGGTACCGTGAAACTGGACGGCCTGGCTCAGATGCCAGAGCAGGTCGGTCAGTAAACCGAACACCATGATCGGCAGGGTAGCCTGCCATTCGCGTCGGTTGCCTTCCAGAAGAGCGTGCACCACTGCAAAACCCAGTGCCCAGAAGATCGCCCAGGCCGACTGGGTTAGCACCAGCAGGAACCAGCCGATCTGAAAGCCTGCGTAATTAAAAAAGACTTTGGCAGCCTTTGCTTTCATCGCGCCGGGTCGATCCAGGTCTGGCGGTTTTTGTCTTTGGCAAACATGACCTGGTGGGTACTGATGGCGCGTTCGGTAAAGCCGCCTTCACAGTAGGCAAAATAATAGCGCCACAGGCGATAGAAGGTGTCGTCGTAACCCAGTTCCAGAATCTGGTCGCGGGCGGTGACGAAACGCTGGTGCCAGTCTTTCAGGGTGCGGGCGTAGTGCTCGGTCATGTCTTCCAGATGGACCAGTTGCAGGTCGGTATGGCGCTTCATGTTGTCGGTCAGAATCGACAGCGAAGGCAGGTGACCGCCGGGGAAGATGTATTTGCGAATAAAGTCGACCGAGGAGCGGTATTGCTGATAGCGCTGATCCGGCATGGTGATGCACTGGATCAGCGCCGCGCCATCGTCGGTTAAACGCTCAGACAACACCCGGAAGTAGCTGGGCAGATAATCGTGCCCGACCGCTTCGATCATCTCGATGGAGACCAGTTTGTTGTACTGACCGGTCAGGTCGCGGTAATCCTGTTTCAACAGGGTGATCTGCTCCGTGAGGCCAAGTTGTTCGATGCGCTGGCGCGTGTAATCAAACTGTTCGTTGGATATCGTGGTGGTGGTGACCTTGCAGCCATAATGCTGCGCCGCGTGGATGGCCATGCCTCCCCAGCCGGTGCCGATTTCCAGCAAATGGTCGCCGGGTTTCAGATCGAGCTTCTGGCAGATGCGGTCGAGCCGGTGGCGCTGGGCTTCTTCGAGGGTGGCGTTGGCGCTCGGGTAAATGGCGCTGGAGTACATCATGCTGTCGTCGAGAAAGGCTTCGAACAGATCGTTGCCGAGATCGTAGTGGGCGCTGATGTTTTTGCGCGAGCCGGCTTTGTCGTTGCGGTTGAACCAGTGTGCCAGGCGCAAGATCGGTTTGGTGATCAGCCCCAGGGTTTTGTTGAGCGTTGAGGTGGTGTCGAGGTTGACGGCAAATACCCGCACTACCGTGGCCAGATCGGAGGTGTCCCAGAAGCCAGCGACGTAACATTCGGCCGCGGCGAGTGCGCCACCGGTCAGCATTTCCCGGTAGGTGCGAGTGTTGTGAATCTGGACGCTGGCGTGCGGTCCGTCCTGATCCGGATTCCCGAAGACGTAGGTGCCGGAGTCGTCGTGCAGCGTCAGGGACCCGGTGTGAAAACGGCTTAGCGCTTTAAAAAGCAGCCGTTGGGCCAGCGGACCCTGGGTCCCGTCGAAACGCGTCGGAGTGGCCGTTGTCATGCCGTTGTTTCCTTTTTTTCTTTGTTTGGGTGTGGGATGAAGGGAACCTTCTTCAGCCACAATTTGAAGGCTTGCCAGTGGATGCCTGCTACCACTTTTACGGTCATGGCGGGAAAACGGATGAGCGCGCGGCGCATGGCTCTGGCGGTAATGGGTGTGGCGTCCATGACCAGGGTGGCGTCGAACACCTTGTGTTGCTCTCGGTAATTTCCCAGGTGAATGCGCAGGGTCGGTTGCGGCAGGCCGAAGACCCAGCGGTAGTCCATATCCATAGGCAGAAAAGGGGATACATGAAACGCCTTGCTCAGGCGGTATTCGCGGTAGTGGCGATGAACCCGGCTCGGTTCGTAGTAGGCCGGGTTCGGTGTTTTGACGGCTACGGACGGGTCTGCCAGTAGCACATAGGCGTGGCGTTCCTTCCAGGGGGTGTTGGTGATTTCGGGCATGACGGCCAGTAACTGGTCGTTACGGCCAAAAATGTAGTAGACCGAGACCGGGTTGAATACATAGCCGAGGTAACGCACATGGGTCAGAACCCGGACGGAGATGATCTGTTCGGGTTGCAGGTCACTTTGCGCGCAGACCCGGTTGATGACGGCCTGTTTTAAATCGGGAATGGCCGGGTCTATGTAATCGGCCCGGCGAAAACTCGCCCAGTTGAAACGTTCGGCCGACCAAAGGCGTGAGCTCGAAAACACCTCGTCGATCTCATCGAGATCGAGGTAGAGCATAAACAGCGGGTAGGTAAACCGATGTTCCGCGGGGCTGTATCGGCGGTGGCGAACCCAACCCTGGTAAAGGCAACTGTTCAGTGCCATGGATCCACTCCAAAGTCGGCGACGACGCGTAAGGCGCTGTTGACACCGTCTTCATGGAAGCCATTGAACCAGTAGGCGCCGCAGAAGTGCGTGCGGTGCTGGTTGCCAATGTCGTGGTAACGGGTCTGGGCTTCCATGCCAGCTTTGGTAAAGACTGGGTGGGCGTAGCTGAACCGGTCGATGACTTTGGCCGGGTCGATGTCTGCGGCGCGGTTCAGTGTCACGCAGAAAGTTACCGGTGCGTCGCTGAAGTTCTGCAAAAGGTTCATGTTGTAGGTTAAACCGACCGCCTCGGAAGGGTTGCGCGGTATGTGGTAGTTCCAGGCGGCCCAGGCCTTTTTGTTTTTGGGCAACAGGGTGTCGTCGGTGTGCAAGACCACCTCGTTGTTACTGTAGGGCAGGGCGCCCAGAATCTGTTGCTCGTTTTCAGTGGGTGAGGCCAACATCGTCAGTGCCTGATCGCTGTGGCAGGCGAAAACGACCTGATCGAACCGCTCGGTTTGGCCATCGTTAAAGGTGAGGGTGACACCTTCGGCATCGCGCTCGACCCGGGTAACACCCCGGTTCAGGTGAACCTTGTCTTTGAAGGGTTCTATCAGTGGTGCGACGTAGCTGCGCGAGCCGCCTCGAATGACATACCACTGCGGTCGGTGCTTTACGGAAAGCAGGCCGTGGTTTTTAAAAAACCGGACAAAGAACAAGGCGGGAAAGGCTTCCATCTCAGTTTCACCGGAGGACCAGATCGCCGCGCCCATGGGCACGATGTATTTGCGAATAAAGGTATTGCCAAAGCCTTTATGGCGGAAGTAGTCGCCCAGAGTCAGCTCCGGTGTCAGGTTGCCCGCTTCGAGATCTTCCAGGCTTTCTTTGTTGAAGCGCAGAATGTCGCGAACCATGCCCAGGAAACGCGGGTTCACCAGGTTGCGACGTTGCGCGAACAGGGTGTCGAGATTGTGACCGTTGTACTCAAGGCCAGTGGCGTCATCGCGCACGCTGAAACTCATTTCAGTGGGCTCGCGTTCGACCGCCAGCGGTGCCATCAGCTTGTTGAAGTTGTGGTACACCCAGTCGTTGTAAACGATAAAGCCGGTGTTGACGCCCCAGGTACGACCATCGATGGTGACATCCCGGGTGTGGGTATGCCCGCCAATGTAGTCGTTCTGCTCGAACACCTGAATGTCGTGATGCGGGTGCAGCATGCGCGCCGTGGTCAGGCCTGCGATGCCGGTACCAATGATGGCAATGCGTTGAATCATTGAGTGTCCTTTATTCGGTAACTTGATAAGTATTTGTGGTGAATACGATTCAATTCAGGCGTCCCTTTAACCAGCCAAGCAACGAACCCAGTGCGGGTACGTGATCGAAGATCAACTGGTTACTGTCGAAATAATCCTGATGGCGGGTGATTTTTTCATCGAAGGTTAAATAGGTAACGCCCGGCACAAGAATGGGTGCACCGCCTTTGAGTTTCGGGTGGCGAAACGTCATGTCCCAGCGCAGCATGGCTTCGTTGTTCTGCTCCCATTGGGTCAGATATTTGAACGAAACTTCATCGACGTTCTGGTACAAGCCTTCAAAATAGCGCTGCAGATTATCGAGCCCTTCGATGTGGTGCATCGGGTCGATGAACACAATGTCTCGGTCATACAGCTCACCCAGCAGGCCGTCTTTAACGGTGTCCCGGTTCAACCGGTTGTACACCTCTTGCATATGCTCAAGCATAAAGATCTCCCTGGAGATAGTTGTGAGCTGATAGCTTCGAGCTGTTAGCTAAAAACTCACAGCTCACAGCTCACAGCTTCTTGAAAAACGCCAACGTTTCGGCGCGTGCCCGTTTGTAATCGACGAGCGGTTGCGAATACCCCATATGTTGTGCTAGTTGTTGCGTTGGTTTATGGATGGCTGCTGCGGGTACGCTGGCCAGTTCCGGCACCCATCGACGAATGTAGCTGCCTTGCGGGTCAAACCGTTCCGATTGGGTATAGGGGTTGAAAATGCGGAAATAGGGCGCCGCGTCGACCCCGGTTGAGGCGCACCATTGCCAGCCACCGTTGTTGCTGGCTAAGTCGATGTCGAGCAATTGTTGTGCGAACCAGCGTTCGCCCTGGCGCCAGTCGATTTTCAGTAGTTTGACCAGATACATGGCGACGATCATACGGACCCGGTTGTGCATCCAGCCGGTTTGCACAAGCTGGCGCATGCCGGCGTCGACAATGGGTACGCCGGTCTGGCCTTGTTGCCAGCGGTGCAGGGCGGTTTCGTCCTGCTGCCAGGGGAAGGCATCCCAGCGTGGGTAGAAAGGCTTGTGACGGGCGATTTCCGGGCGCCAGTAAAGCAAATAATGATAAAACTCGCGCCAGATCAGTTCTGATAACCAGGTTTGCACACCGGCACTGTCAACATTGGGGTGCGAGAAGGCGCTGTGCATGCATTGGCGCAGACTGATGGCGCCGCTGGCCAGGGCTGCCGACAATCGCGAGGTACCTTCTGTCGCGGGCAGATCCCGCAATGTCTTGTAGTCTGGCATGGTTTTACTGAATTCGCTGAGGTGATCGTGTGCCTCATGCTCGTTCAACGGCAATTCAGCCGAGCCGGGCCAGTTCACCTCGGGTATGTCGGGCAACTCACTAACTTCCGGTCCTGTTGGTGATGGTACAGGCAGCGGTGCAGCCAATGGCGTTTCGGCATGCTGGCTTAACCAGCGCTTCTTGAACGGGGTGAACACCCGGTACATCTCGCCCTGCCTGGTTAACAGAGTGGCCGGGTCGAAGCCGACTCTGTCTTCACCGATCCAGGTTTCCATTCCGGCTTCACGGGTCTGGTTAATGGCGTACTGGTCGCGCTGCACTTCATCCCAGCCAAATTCACGGTGAAACGCGAGTTGGCTGACCTTGTGGGTGCGGGCGAACCCGATCAACTGATCCACGCCCGACATCCAGGTTTTTGCGTGCAAAATAGTCAGAGGGATGCCCAGTTGGGCCAGATCCCGGGCAAGGGTAACCAGGGCCGATCGAATGCTGTATTGGCGGGCCAGACCGTAATCGTGTTGCTGCCATTGCTCCGGTGTCCACAGGAAAATGGCTTTTACCTCAGAGTCGTGCCCCTGGCAGGTCTCGGTTAGGGCGCTGTGGTCGCTGACACGTAAATCGTTTCGGAACCAGACAAGTTGGGTCATTTAAAACTCTGGACATAAGTTAGACGTGACTTTGATACGCTGGCCGGGTTCTGTTGGTTCAAAAAGATAGTTCTTAAATCGGATTCCTCAATCCCAGCTCCTCCGGGTAGGGGTTCAGGAAGGTTTGATTCATCAGATAGGGGAACTGGTCGCCGTGCAGAAAGATGTAGTGCTTGAGCAGGGCAACCGGAACAATGAAAGGCACTTCGCTGGCCTGGTACTGCTCGATCGAGTGAATCAGCGACGCTTTTTCCTTTTCCGACAGCTGGTTCTTGAAATAGCCCATGACATGCTGCAGTACATTGACCCGGTGACCCCGCTTCGGAATGTTCGACAGCGCAGCCATCAGCTCGACCAGATAGGCCTGGCCAAAGGCTCCCCGGTTGTCGATGTCTTTAAGGTTCGACAGTTTCTGCCCAAGCCGTTTGTAAGTCGGGTAGTCGTGCATCATGAGCAGGTATTTCTGCCGGGCGTGAAAATCGATTAGCTCCTTGGCGGTGCGCCATGGTTGCCGGGTGCGCCAGTCGTGGTAGACGTACACACGCTGAACGAAGTTCTCTACCAGGTTAGGGTCGCTCAGGCGGCCGCTTTCCTCGAATGGTATTGCCGGGGCGTGACGTTGCAGCACCCCGGTGTACAGGCCCGCAGCAATTTTTTCGGGAATCATGTTCTTGTTGTACAGCTTTACGCGTTCCATACCGCAGCTGGGCGAGCCTTGCATAACGACGTAGCCATCGAGTGCATCGAGCTGTGGCACGATGGATTCAGCGTAGTGTTGTAGCCGTTCCGTGTAGTCGTCGGTCAGGTTCATCGAGTCGACGGCGCGGGTGCCTGTGTCGGTACTGATCAGCCGGATCGGGTTGCGCGGAATCCCCATACCGATGGCGACTTCGGGGCAGTAGGGTACAAAGTCGGCGTATTGGCCAAAGGTGTGCGTCAGCCAGCGATGGTGCTTGTGTCCGCCGTTAAAGCGGACTTCATCGCCCAGTAGGCAGCTGCTGACGCCCAGTGTAAGTTTTGTCATAGAGTAAGGTGTTCCTGTCGACCGGGACGTAGGTACTTGCTCGGTTGTATGTTCCGGCGATACGCACACCAAGTCCAGCCCGGATCACTGTGTGCCGCCATCCGTCGCGGATTAAGGGCGAAGTCAAAGTGAACTCCGAAATGTGAGATAAGATAAGACACCACTGTTTTCGGCCACCCCCTTGAGTTTTTAAATATCACAGGCATAATGCCGCGCTCTGCGTTAGGGTGGCTCTGCTGGTCCCCCCGCAACGAACGGTCGTAAACCCCGCCAGGCCCGGAAGGGAGCAACGGTAGCGACTTTCTCGTGTGCCGGGGTGTGGCTGGTGGAGCCGCCACCCACTCTTTGTTATAAATTGTTACAAACGACTGCCCAAACCACCTGGGTTTCATTGGGTCGCTAATTTCTGCTAGCTTACTAACCTCTTGTTTTATCAACCCTTTTTTTGTTCTGGCAGCATTACCTGTTCCAAGTTAGGATACAGTTTCGTTTCTCCGGTTTCATGAGCCTTCATGTCTTATCAGGTATTGGCCCGTAAATGGCGACCCGCCACCTTTGAGCAAATGGTGGGTCAGGCCCACGTCTTAAAAGCGCTGGTCAACTCGCTCGACCAACAGCGATTGCACCATGCCTATCTGTTCACCGGTACTCGCGGGGTGGGCAAAACCACCATTGCCCGTTTATTGGCGAAAAGCCTTAACTGCGAAGTGGGCGTCAGTTCAAAACCCTGTGGCCAGTGTTCAGCCTGTACAGAAATTGCCGAAGGCCGGTTTGTCGACCTGATAGAAGTGGATGCCGCCTCGCGCACCCGGGTCGAAGACACCCGTGAATTGCTCGAGAACGTCCAGTACGCGCCTACACGAGGCCGCTACAAGGTCTATCTGATCGACGAAGTGCACATGCTCTCGGTCAGCAGCTTTAATGCTTTGCTGAAAACGCTGGAAGAACCGCCACCGCACGTTAAATTCCTGCTGGCCACGACCGACCCGCAAAAATTGCCGGTCACGGTGCTGTCGCGCTGTTTGCAATTTAACCTGAAGAACATGACGCGTGAGAGCATCGTCAGTTACCTGAACTCCATTCTGGGGCAGGAACAGGTGCCTTTCGATGAGCCCGCGCTGTGGCTGCTCGCCGAAGCCGCCAACGGCAGCATGCGCGATGCCCTCAGTTTAACCGATCAGGCGATTGCCTATGGCGAGGGCGAGCTGCGCGAGACCGACGTGGCCACCATGCTTGGCACGGTGGATCTGAAACGGGTGTTGCACCTGGTTAAGGGGTTGATCGAAAAAAATGCCGACAGCCTGATGCAACAGGTTGCCGGCATCGCCGAACACGCACCGGACTACCGAACCCTGCTGAATGAGCTGCTGTCGACGCTGCACCGCGTTGCCATCGCTCAGGCGGCACCGACGGCGCTCGACAACAGCAAGGGCGACCGTGAAGCCATAGCAGCGCTGGCCGCTCAGGCGCAGGCGGAAGATGTGCATTTGTTTTACCAGATCGGCACCCTGGCCGCGAAAGACCTGGCGCTGGCCCCCAGCGAGCGGGCAGGCTTTGAAATGGCCCTGTTGCGCATGCTGGCGTTTAGCCCGAGCCCGGCGCGCCATGTGGATTCATTGCCAGCGTTGGAAAGCCGTGTCAGTAGTGAACCGGTTGACGCGCCCCCAAAGCCTGCGCCTGCTCCGACGAATAGTTCCGACGAGCCGGCGACCCCGACCCTGCAAGCCGCTCCGGTTGAGACGGCGACTGAAACAGCAGTGCCGGATCCGGCGCCTGCCCCGGAGGCCTCGCCCGACACCGGTGATCGCGATGACGACCCGGCGCCCTGGGAGGATGTCCATGAGAACATCGCCGATCGGGAGCCCGCCCCGCGCCCGGTCGCCGATGTGCTCGCAGACCAGGCGGTGGTAACGCCTCCGGCGCCCGTCAACGACCCGGTACCGGCGGCCGCACCGCAGACCCCTGCACCCAGCCAGCCCGAACCTGTCGAGGCGCCGGTTCAGGCTGATACGGTGGTTCAGACAGACTCTGCAGTAGAAGGCTCTGTCGCAAAAGCACCTGCCGAACCGTCGCCGCACAGCGAGCCGGTTACCCCGGAACCATCTAAAAGTCCGGTTCAGCCAGAAAGCCCGGCTGAACCCGAGCCCCGGGCGGACGTTGCTCACAATCCGAATCAGCTGATTCACCCCGACACCAACCCGGCGCGCTGGCCGGATATCGACCGGGCCGCCGATCCGGTATTCTGGTGGCAGGTGACGCTGCACAAGCTGGGGCTTTCGGGCATGACCAAAACACTGTTCGCTCATTCCATCTGGGCCGGCTTTGAAGACGGTCGCTTGCAACTGGTTATTTCGGATAACTATCGAAAATTGATGAATGAGACCCATATAGAACGATTAATGGCGGTGCTGGGCAACTTTTTACCAGGCGTCACCGGGCTCGACTACCAGTTTGGTGTGGCTGAGCAAACGCCCCAGGCCTGGTTCGACCGTATGCACAACGCGGCTTATGACATGGCGGTAACCGCGCTGCATCAGGATCCCTTCGTGCAGTCGCTGGTGTCTCGTTACGATGGGAATCTGCAGACCGATACGGTAAAACCTGCGTATAGTCCGTTGCCGTCGGTTTCTTGAAGCAATGTTGAGTCTGAGGCTGTGTATCCAGGTTGGCGGTACCAATAACAACTGAAATCCATGGTCAGCGTTAATTTACTATTTGATGGTCAGTCGCACCTGATGGTCAAAAACACTTACAACAGGAGCCTTGAACGATGACAAAAGGTGGCATGGGAAACCTGATGAAACAGGCCCAGAAGATGCAGGAAGACATGAAGCGCATGCAGGAAGAAGTGGCGCGCGCTGAAGTGACTGGTGAATCCGGTGCCGGGCTGGTGAAAGTCACCATGAACGGCCGTCACGATGTTAAAAAGGTCGCGCTCGACGAGTCGGTCATGCAGGAAGACAAAGAGCTTCTGGAAGACTTGCTGGCCGCAGCGGTCAACGATGCTGTGCGCAAGGTAGAAGCCCTGAGCCAGGAAAAAATGTCGTCCACGACTGCCGGCATGCAGTTACCTCCCGGCTTCAAGATGCCGTTCTAACGGAGCGAGGTCTGGCATGGCGTACAGCCCGCTTACCGAACAATTGATGGAAGCTCTGCAGGTGTTGCCCGGTGTCGGCTCGCGCTCGGCCGAGCGAATGACGCTGCACCTGCTGGAGCGAGACCGGGAGGGGGCTTTGATGTTGTCGCAAGCGCTGCAGCGCGCCCTCGACGGCGTTGTGCACTGTGGCCAGTGCCGGGTACTGACCGAGCAACCGGTATGCGACCTGTGCCAGGATGCCGACCGTGATCACAGCCGTCTGTGCGTGGTGGAAACCCCGCAGGACCGCGAGGCGATTGAGTTATCCGGTGGCTACCAGGGCGACTATTTCGTGTTGCAGGGGCATCTTTCACCCATCGATGGCATTGGCCCCGAGGAACTGGGGGTGCCCTTGTTGCTGGAGCGGGTAAAGAGCGGGGCCATCCAAGAGGTGATACTGGCCACCAATGCCTCAATGGAAGGGGAAGCCACGGCGCATTACCTGACCGAACAGATTCAGCCATTAAATGTCGATGTATCCCGAATCGCCCGCGGCATTCCCGTCGGGTCGGAATTTGGCCGGATAGACAGCCATAGTCTGTCTCAGGCGCTGCAGGATCGCAAAACACTGGGTTTTGAACATGATTGAACACTACCATTGGGTAGGCGACAACGACGCACTCCGCCTGGCTTGCCAGCGCTGGCAGGACGCCCCTGTTCTGGCGATGGACACCGAGTTTGTCCGTACCGACACCTTTTTCGCCAAGCTCGGGCTGATTCAGGTCGGGCTGGAGGGCGATATCTGGCTGATCGACCCGCTGGCGATCGACGACTGGCAAGCCTTTGCGGCTGTGCTCGAAAACCCGGCCATCATCAAGGTGTTTCATTCGCTGTCGGAAGACGCTGAAGTGCTGTTCAACGGCACCGGCGCTCAGGTTACACCGGTATTTGATACCCAGATTGCCGCCGCGCTGCTGGGCAATGATTTGCAAATGGGCTTTGCCCGGGCGGTTGAAGCCGAACTGGGCGAGAACCTGCCTAAAGACGCCACCCGGTCGAACTGGCTACTGCGTCCGCTCGGTGAAGAGCAGTGCCAGTATGCCGCGGCCGATGTGTTCTGGCTGGAGCAGCTGTATCAGCGTTACGCGCCCCGGTTGCAGGAGCAGAACCGGTTTGAGTGGGTGTTGGAAGACAGCCAGCGAGCCGCGCTCGACAGTTTCCCGCCGACACCGGCACAGTATTACCTGAAATTGCGCGGCGCCTGGAAACTCAAGGGAACCCGGTTGTACTGCCTGCAGCAACTGGCGCAATGGCGTGAGCAGCAGGCCCGGGACCAGGACGTAAACCGATCGCGTATTCTGTCGGACGCCGAAATTATTCAGATCGCACAGGCCATGCCCACTCAGCGCAGTGTATTTGCCAGCCTAAAAGGCCTGCACCCACGCAAGGTGAGGCTCTATGCCGATGCTGTGGTCGAGATCGTACGCCGCTGTAATGAGGCGAGCCGTGAACACTGGCCAGAACGCCTGGCCGGGCCGTTACCGGCTGATCAGGCGGCGCTTTATAAATCGGTCAAAGACCTGATTGCCGACCTGGCCCAGGAGGCTTCTGTTCCGGCGGAAGTGCTTGCCCGGCGCAAACCGCTGGAGCAACTGGTGCGCAGCGGCTGCTACACCGGTGATTACCAATGGCCGGAGTTGATGACTGGCTGGCGCAAGCCGCTGATTGTCGACCCACTGACCCGCCTGCTCGAGGAGCACCACCGTGAAACCAACGACTGAACGGGTGCTGGCCAGCATTTACCGGTCGTCAGCTCGCCAGGACATGTACCTTTACGTGTCGAGACATGAAGGTCTGGCAAGAGTGCCTGAGGCCTTGCGTGACCGTTTCGGCACTCCCTTGCCGGTGATGGATTTACTGCTGACGCCCACTCGTTTACTGGCACGGGTGGATGTAAACAAGGTGATGAGTAAGATCGTTGAGCAGGGCTATTACCTGCAAATGCCGCCACCCCGTGAAGAAGGCATGCTCGACCTTTACCGGGAGCCGACAACGCCGGTGCACCCACGCTGATGGCTGCCAAACCTTTCTGGAAACATAAAACCCTGAGCGAGATGTCGACCGAAGAGTGGGAATCACTCTGCGACGGCTGCGCTAAATGCTGCCTGCAAAAACTGGAAGACGAAGACAGCGGTGAGGTGTTCTATACCCGCGTGGTGTGCCAGTATTTGTCGGACAGCTGCCGCTGTACTGTCTATCAGGAGCGGCAAAAAAAGGTACCCAACTGCGTCTGGCTGAAGCCAGAAGATGTCGACCAGTTTTTCTGGCTGCCCAGCACCTGCGCCTACCGGCTGATTGCCGAGGGCGAGGACCTGCCGGAATGGCATCCGTTGCGGGCGCATGACAGCCAGCGCATCCACGCGGTCGATGCATCGGTGCTGCATCTGGATTTGGTGCGGGACAATAAAGTGCCGGAAGAAGACTGGGAAGACTTCATCATTGATAATGTTTAGCCGTGAATTGTTCAGAGCCTCCTTAACATCGATTTTATGGAATTCAACTGACTCATGATTTATCAAGACGTTTACTGGACCGCAGCGGCCGCCTATGGCCTGGGTGTGATTGGCTTTTGGCTGGTGCTATGGCGTATTGGCCGATTTCTGCCGTGGCGGCCGCTGCGCTGGTGGATCACCTGGATCTACCTGTGCATCGTGCTGACACCCTGGCAGGGTACCGAGCCTGAACCCTATTACGCGCCAGCGATTATTGTAGCCGCCTTTGATTTTATGGATGTGGGATTGCAGGCGAGCCTGAACGTTCTGATGCCCATGCTGCAGGCCATGGTGGTGGGCACTCTGGTGATCGTTGTTGTCGGCATCGTGTTGCGGTTTCGCAGTATGAAACAGGCCGATGAAGCACCCCGGGAAGCCGGTTAAAGTGTAAAAATCACGTCAGGTCTGTTATTTCTATACGCCGTTTGAATGGCTTCCAGTTCTATTGGGGGTCGCTCACAGATTCATGATACCGCTGCCTGGGCCGATATAAGTGGCCAGGTTGGGGAATCCCCCAAAGCCCGGGGCATAGAAGGCCATTGCCGTGATTAGTTAGGATGCTCCCGTCCCAGATGGGCGATTAACTGTGCGCTTTATTCATTAAAGAGTTGAATTCCGGTTGGTAAAAAAGGGACAATCGGGTCAGGAAATAAAACAAACGTTTGAATGAGAAGTGGCACCCGCTTCGCCAGCGTTTTTTTAACGATTTTTACAATAAGAACGAGAGGAGTGTCCATGAGCGACGTCTACACCCATACGCAATACCCCGGTGGTATGAAAGCCACGGTTGACCCGGAAGCCTTTGACACAGTGCTCGATCTGTTCGACCAGAAAACCAAAGAGTTTGCCGACAAACCGGCCTACACCTGCATGGGCCAGACGCTCACTTACGCGGATATCGACCGGCTGTCTGGCAACTTTGCCGCCTATTTGCAGAACGAGACAGACTTGCAGCCCGGCGACCGCATCGCGGTGCAGTTGCCCAATATTCTGCAATACCCCATTGCTGTTTTTGGCGCGTTGCGTGCCGGTCTGGTCGTGGTCAATACCAACCCGTTGTACACCGACCGTGAGCTCGAACACCAGATGAACGATTCCGGTGCCAAGGCCCTGGTGGTGTATGCCGGCATGGCCGCTCAGGCGACTCGAGTTCAGCCGAAGACACCGGTCAAGCGCATTATCGTCACCGAAATTGCCGATCTGCACCCGGGTTTGAAGCGGGTTCTGGTCAATACCGTGGTCAAGAAGGTCAAGAAAATGGTACCGGCCTACGACACCAGTAAAGTCGGCAGCTTCCGCGATGCGTTGAAACAGGGCAGCACCAAAACCTACAAACGCACGCCAAGCAAGCACGATGAAACCATCATTCTGCAGTACACCGGCGGCACAACGGGCGTGGCCAAGGGTGCGATGCTGACCAACCGCAACCTGATCGCCAACATGCTGCAGTGTTACGAGTTCTTCAAGCTGACGCTGAAAGACGGCCAGGAAACCTTCGTCGCGCCGTTGCCGCTGTATCACATCTATGCGTTTACCGTGAACTGCATGACCATCATGTTCACCGGTAACCACAACCTGCTGATTCCCAACCCGCGCGACATCCCGGGCTTTGTCAAAGAGCTGGGCAAACATCGGTTCACCGGCTTTGCTGGTCTGAATACGTTGTTTGTGGCGCTGATGAATAACGAAGACTTCAAAAAAGTCGATTTCAGTGCCCTGAAACTGACCATTTCCGGCGGCATGGCGCTGACGCGTGCGGCGGCTGAGCGCTGGGAAGAAGTGACCGGTTGCCCGGTCTCCGAAGGTTATGGCATGACCGAATCGTCACCGGTGATCTCCTTTAACCCAGCGGGTTTCCAGCAACTGGGTACCATCGGTATTCCGGCGCCAAACACCGAAGTGCGCATCGCGGATGACGATGGCAAACTCCTCGGCTTTGATGAGCCAGGCGAACTGCAGGTGCGCGGCCCTCAGGTGATGAAAGGCTACTGGAATCGCCCGGATGACACCGCCAAAACCATCGATGAAGCAGGCTTCCTGAAAACCGGCGACATTGCCGTGTTGCTGAAAGACGGCTACCTGAAGATCGTCGACCGCAAGAAAGACATGATCGTGGTGTCCGGCTTCAACGTCTACCCGAACGAAATCGAAGACGTGCTGACACGCCACCCGAAAGTGGTTGAATGCGCCGCTGTCGGGGTGCCGAGCGAGAAAACCGGTGAAGCGGTCAAAGTCTTTGTGGTCACCAACGGCCCGGTCGAGGAAAAAGAACTGTCGGATTTCTGCCGTGAAGGCCTGACCGGCTACAAGATACCCAAGCAGTTTGTATTCCGTGACGAACTGCCCAAGACGAACGTGGGCAAGGTGCTGCGCCGCGAGTTGCGCGACGCCGAATAATAGCACTGGTCTGAGAGACGCAAGCCCCGGGCGTGCCGGGCTTGCGTCTTTTCTGTTTCTGCGCTGCTTGCTGTTTTACGTTCCCCATCCAGATGCCTATAATGCCGTCCCTTTTGGCTGACAGGTCTATACATGCCGTCCAGTGCAGTATCAACCGCGGAACTGACCCCCGATCTGGTTCAGCAGAACCTGTCGCAGTGTCTTGTCCGTGACCGGCATTACCTGATACAACGCTGCAAGACTTGGCGTCAGCAGCTAAAAAAAGGGGAGGTATCGCCTTCCCTGGTTGCCGCTATTGAAAAAGCATTTACCCGTTCCCGTGAGAGGTTTGATGCGCGCGTACTGCGTCTCCCTGAGATTCGCCTGAATGAGACCTTGCCGGTATCCGAGCGGGCCGAGGATATTCTTGCCGCCATCACTGAACACCAGGTGGTGGTGATTGCCGGTGAGACCGGCTCGGGCAAGACCACACAGATTCCCAAGCTGTGTTTGCGGGCAGGCCTGGGCCGGGCCGGGATGATTGGTCATACCCAGCCTCGCCGGCTGGCGGCGCGTTCGGTTGCAGACCGGCTATCTGAAGAGTTAAACGTTGAACTCGGTCAGCAGGTGGGGTATCAGGTTCGCTTTACTGATCAGTCCAACGACGACACCCTGATCAAGCTGATGACCGACGGTATTTTGCTGAACGAAATTCAGCAGGATCCGTTTCTCAATAAATACGACACCCTCATCATTGATGAAGCCCACGAGCGCAGTCTGAACATCGACTTTCTATTGGGTTATTTGAAGCAGTTGTTGCCGCGTCGGCCGGACCTGAAACTGATCATCACCTCGGCGACCATTGATGTTGAGCGTTTCTCGGAGCATTTCAGCCAGGCACCGGTGATCGAAGTAGCGGGGCGCAGCTATCCGGTTGAACATCTGTACCGGCCGATGAGCCCGGATGAAGATGACTACGCTTCAGACCTGCCCAGTGCCGTGCTTAATGCCATTGAAGAGATAGAGCAGCGTGAACGCGCTGGTAAAACAGCGCACAGCGGCGGTGATGTGCTGGTGTTTCTGCCGGGTGAGCGGGAGATTCGGGAGACGTTTAACATCCTGAAGCGCGCTCAGTTACGACACACCGAATTGCTGCCGCTGTACGCTCGTTTAAGTGCCAGTGAACAACAGCGGATCTTTGCCAGCCACAGTGGCCGACGCATTGTGTTGTCGACCAACGTCGCCGAAACCTCGCTGACGGTGCCGGGTATTCATTACGTCATCGACAGCGGCCTGGTGCGCATCAGTCGCTACAGCTACCGCTCCAAAATCCAGCGCCTGCCGATTGAGCCGATTTCCCAGGCCTCGGCCAATCAGCGGGCGGGGCGATGCGGTCGTATCGCGCCGGGCCTGTGCATTCGGCTCTATGACGAAGAGGAATTCCAGCAACGACCTGCCTTTACTGACCCGGAGATACTGCGCACCAATCTCGCGTCGGTGATACTGCAAATGCTGCATATGCGGCTCGGCCAGGTAGAGGATTTTCCGTTTCTGGAACCCCCCGATAGCCGGATGATCCGCGACGGTTATACGCTGCTGACTGAATTGGCGGCGGTGACCGACAAAGGCCATTTGACGCCACTTGGCAAAGAGCTGGCACGGCTGCCGGTCGACCCGCGCCTGGGCAGAATGGTGATTGAAGCCAACCGCCAGAAATCGCTGAGTGAAGTGTTGGTGATCGCAGCGGCGCTGTCGATCCCAGACCCGCGTGAGCGACCGCAGGACAAACAACAGGCGGCCACCGAAAAACACGCTCAGGATAAAGACAAAGACTCCGATTTTCTGGCGTTCTGGAACCTCTGGCAGCGCTACGAAGAACAGCGCCAGACACTCAGCCAGGGCCAGTTGCGCAAGTTCTGCAAAACGCAGTTTCTGAACTACCTGCGCATGCGCGAATGGCGTGATATTCACCGCCAGTTGCATCTGCTGGCCAAATCGCTCGGGTTTCGCTTGAATGATCAGGTAGCCAGTTACGAGCAGGTCCACAAGGCGCTGGCCTCGGGTTTGCTGTCGCAGATCGCGACCTACAAGGAAGAGAAACTCTACACCGCCGCCCGGGGGCGCCAGTGTCGAATTCATCCTTCATCCGCGTTGTCTCGCAAAGGGCCCAAATGGTTGGTTGCGGCTGAACTGGTAGAAACCACTCAGGTGTTCGCGCGCACCGTGGCGCGCATCGAACCGGCCTGGCTCGAACCGCTGGCCATGCATTTGATAAAACGCAACCACACCGACCCGCACTGGGAAAAGAAGCGTGGTCAGGTCGTCGCCAAAGAAACGCTGATGCTCTATGGCCTGCCCATCGTTGCCCAGCGCTCGGTGCATTTCGGGGCCATTGACCCGCCGTTGGCACGTGAGATTTTTATCCGCTCGGCCTTGGTAGAGGGTGAATTTCAGACTAACGCCCCCTTCTTCCAGCGCAACCGGGCCATGTTGGCGGAAGTGACCGGTCTGGAAGACAAGACCCGCCGCCGCGATATTCTGGTCGATGACGATCAACTGGTGGCTTTTTACGACCAGCGCATTCCGGCCGACATCGTCAATGCCGCCGGTTTTCACGCCTGGCTCAAACAGCAGCCCAAAGACGCGCTCGATCTAACCCCGGAAGCACTGATGCAGCATTCGGCGGATCAGGTTAACGAGCAGCAGTACCCGGATTTTATAACCGTCGGGCGCATGAAACTGCCCCTGAAATACCAGTTCGAACCGGGAACAGAAGCCGATGGTGTCACCATGACAGTACCGGCCGGTGCGCTTGCTCAGTTGCCAGCCGGTCGGTTGGAATGGCTGGTGCCGGGCATGCTGCGCGACAAAATCATTGCGTTGATCAAGGCATTGCCGAAATCTTACCGGCGCAATTTTGTGCCGGTTCCGGATTTTGCCGATGCGCTGATGAACAGCCTGGCACCGGATGACACCCCGCTGACCAGGGCCATCGCCGAGCGGTTGTTCCGTATGACCGGTATTCGCGTGCCGCAAGATGAATGGCAACCCGACAAACTCGAAGCCCATCACCGGTTCCGCTTCAACGTGGTTGATGACGCCGGTAAAGTCATCGCCTCGGGTCGCGATCTGGATGCCCTGAAATCCCCGGCCAATGTTCAGGCGGCCAAAGACCGGGCGAGCGCGACCAAAACCCGGGCGGAGGATTCAGGCCCGGCTCATTACACCGACTGGTCGTTTGCTGGTTTGCCCGAAGTAGAGCACCGCATTCAGGCGGGCATTCACATTGATGTGTTCCCGGCGCTGGTCGACAAAGTCAACGCAGTCGCGTTGGAGTCGTTCACGCAGCAACCCTGGGCCGAACAACAGCATCGCCAGGGTTTACGGCGCCTGGCCTGGTTTCAGCTGGAACAGCCACTGAGCTACCTGGCCAAACGTCTGCCAGCCTTCAAGGAAAGTGCCTTGCTGTTTGCGCCCTATGGCAAGGCAGAGCCACTGCGTCAGGACTTGCTGTGGGCCATACTGGCGCGAACGCTGGACCGTGGTAAACCCTTGCCGCGAACGCAGACGGAGTTTGCTGCCTGGGTCGAAGCCGGCCGTGGCGATCTGGTAGAGCAGGGCGAACAGCTGGCGCGTCAGGTGCATGAGGTGCTGCATCGTCACCACCAGATACGTAAACAATTGAAAGGACGCGTGACCTTTGCCACAGCCTTCATTTACGCTGACATCGCCGGGCAATTAAATCATCTGGTCTACCCCGGTTTTATCAGCGCAACACAGGCTGACTGGTTTGCCGAATTACCACGGTATCTGGACGGTGCCGATCGGCGTCTGAACCGGGCGGGCGGTGTACCTGCCCGGGAGCAGTTTTTGGTGGATGAACTCGCTGGCTTTTGGCAACGTTACCAGATCAAGCAGCGCACCTTGACAGAACAGCAAATGGTTAGCCCGGCGTTGACGGAGTTTCGCTGGTTGCTGGAAGAATATCGGGTCTCGCTGTTTGCGCAGACGCTGGGTACCAAGGTACCGATCTCGGCTAAACGACTGGAAAAACAATGGCAACAGGTACTCGCTGAATGAAACACGGCATCAAGGAATATCGACTGAAAGTGCCGACCTGGCAGGGCGGCCAGTTGTTTGTTCGTCAGTTTCTACCAGAGGCACCCCAGGCGATGGTCGTGCTCTTGCACGGCCTTGGTAATAAGGGCGATGTGTTTTGCCACCAGGGGCACGGGTTGGCACAGTTTCTGGCCGATATGGGCTTTCACTGCCTGGTACCCGACCTGATCGGCCACGGCCAAAGCTGGCCACATCTGAGCCGCAGACTCGACCACGACGCCAACCTGATTATCCGTGAAGACTTGCCCCGGCTCATGGCCGAAGCCCGTCGCCAGGCCGATGGCCTGCCGATTTTTCTGGTTGGCCAGGGCTTTGGCGGCGTACTGCTAGCCTCGGCTTATGCCCGTGAACCGGGCGTTCGCCCCGGTGTGCTGGGCATGATTCATCTGGGTACGCGGCGCAACGCTACTCTGGGTGGGGTTCACCATTCAGCGCTGGGCCGCCTGATCACCGAATCGATACTGCCAGCGTTAGGCGCGATAAAAGGCGCGGTTCCCATGCGGTGGCTGGGCAAAGGCACGGAACCGGAATACCTGGCGTTGTATCGGGATTTTTTGCGCTGGTCCAACGGCCCCTGGGTATCGAATGACGATACCGATTTCAATTATTCAGACGCCGCCAAACACCTCAACTGGCCACCCAGCCTTTACCTAGCCCGACGCAACGGGGGCTACACCGACCACGTAGCCGATGTACGCGAGTTCATGCGCGAACTGGGCACCCACAATGGCCGCCTCTGGGTACTGGGCCAACGCGACGGCAACCTGCGCAACTACAGCGCCCAATCCATGTTAATCCACGACGACGCCTGGGTAGACCACTTCCCAGTGCTGCTCGACTGGATCAACGAGCGTCTGCGCCAACTACCCAAGGGCGTACGAATCCGACATCTGGTGTCGGTGGATAGCTCCAGTTAGTAGACGCACCCGACAGCCCTCGCTGGTTCTGTGGTTAACTAACATAGTCAGGCTTTCGTATTCCGGCCCCCGAGTAGGTATAATCCCGCGACCTTTTTTCAGAGACAGACCATGGCCCGAGTGTTGTCCGCAGTGGGACTGGATTGCGAGCGTGATGACCGGCATCTTTTCAGGGATTTGTCGTTTGACGTGGCAAGTGGTGAGATTCTGCATCTAACCGGCCCGAACGGGTCGGGTAAGACGACTCTGTTGCGTCGTTTGGTGGGCATTAGTTCGGTGGTTGAGGGCGCTGTAAACTGGTTTCCGGATTCGTCGGAAGCCACCGCAGAACCCTGTGAAAAGATTTGGTATATCGCCCATAGGCCCGCAGTGACGTTGTTACAATCACCGCTCGAAAATATGGCGTATGCGCTCGCATTACATGGCATTCGGGTGCCCGAATCGGTCGTTTGGGACGCTCTGGGAGCCGTCGGTTTGCGAGGCTTTGAAGATGTGCCCAGTCATCAGTTGTCGGCCGGGCAGCAGCGGCGAGTGGCTCTGGCCAGGCTCTACTTGCCGCTGGAACCGGAACAAGTGCGTGCCTGGGTGTTGGACGAACCATTGACGGCGTTGGATGTTAACGCGGTCGATCGTCTGAAGGCTCGTATTCTGGCGTTCGCACAGAGTGGCGGCGCTGTCATTATGACCAGCCACCACGGCCTCGACAGCGCAACGGTGCGAACACTTGAACTGGGGGCTGCGTCATGACGTTCCTGCCATTGCTCAGGTCGGTGTTCCGGCGGGAAATGCAGCTTGCGTATCGGCGTCGCTCAGACCTCGCCAATCCCCTTCTGTTTTTCCTGATCGTCGTGGTGCTGTTTCCGCTGGGTGTGACGCCAGATATGTCGACATTGGCAGGCATGGCTCCCGGTGTGTTGTGGGTCGGTGCTCTGCTGGCCAATTTACTGTCACTCGATCTGTTGTTTCGCAGTGACTACGAAGACGGCTCGCTGGAACAGATGCTGTTGGCATCACTGCCACCAACGTCACTGGTGCTCTGTAAAGTCTGGGTACACTGGCTGGTGACTGGGCTGCCACTGACGATAATGGCACCACTGTTGTCGGTGATGCTGGGCTTGCCGGAGAGTGCCATACCGCTGTTGATGCTGACATTGGCGCTGGGAACCCTGAGTTTAAGCCTCATTGGCAGTATTGGCGCCGCTTTAACGGTAGGTTTGCAAAAGGGTGGCTTGTTGTTGACCCTGCTCATCATGCCGCTTTTTGTGCCTGTTATCATATTTGGAACCGGTGCCGTCCAGGCCCAGGTGGCCGGTTTGCCCTGGCTGGCGCAGCTCGCCATGCTGGCTGCGATGACGACCGGGTCGCTGGCCCTGGCACCACTGTTGACCGTTGTTGCTCTCCGCATTGCGGTGGGCGATTGAATTCGAACAGGCTGCCCGGTAGAGCCGGGCAGTGGGAGTACCTCTAGCATGTGGCAAGCCTTTGTCAGGTGGTTTCACAAATGGTCATCGCCGAAATGGTTTTACACCATGAGTCAGCCCTGGAGCTTCTGGCTGGGCTGGGCGGCAACGCTGATCATTGCCGTTGCTCTGGTCTGGGGGTTGATGTTCGCGCCGGTTGAACGCTTGCAGGGCAACAGCTACCGGATCATCTTCATTCATGTTCCTTCGGCGTTTCTGTCTCAGGCCATTTATGCCGCCATCGCGGTGTTGGGTCTGGTTGGCCTGGTCTGGAAGATGAAGCTGGCGTTTTTTGTCGCCAAACAATGCATACCTGTAGGCGCCAGTATGGCGTTGCTGGCGTTAGTCACCGGAGCTATTTGGGGCAAACCCACCTGGGGCACCTGGTGGGAGTGGGATGCGCGGCTTACCTCCATGCTGGTCCTGCTTTTGCTCTATTTCGGCCTCTGGGCACTGCACAACGCCATGGAACGCCCTGAAAGCGGCGACCGCGCCGCAGCGATTCTCGCTTTGGTGGGCGTGGTGAACTTGCCAATCATCAAGTTTTCAGTGGAGTGGTGGAATACCCTGCATCAGCCGGCCACCCTGAAGTTTACTGAAGCGCCACCCATGCACACGAGCATGCTGATTCCCTTTTTAATGGCCATTCTGGGGTTTTACCTTGCCAGTATGGCCTGGGTACTGATGCGTACCCGGCTCGAAATCCTGCAGCGCGAGCGCAAGTCGCGCTGGGTTGAAGAAGAGCTGAATCGATTTGCAGAGGGCCAGTAATGGGCGCTTTTGATTCTTTTACGGCCTTTCTGGCCATGGGTGAACATGGCTTTTACGTCTGGTCTGCCTATGCCGTGGGGGCGGCGGTGATGGCGTTCAATGTTATTAGCCCGCGCCTGCATCGCCAACGGTTGATTTCCGATCACAAACGCCGCTTGCGGCGGGAGCAACGATGAATCCAAAACGTAAACAACGACTGATGCTGATTTTACTCGGGACCGGGGGTGTTGCGGTCACTGTATTGCTGGTGTTGTTTGCTCTGGGGCAAAACATGAACTTCTTCTATTCACCTTCGGATATTGCCCGGGGTGAAGCGCCGCTGGATCGTCAGATTCGGGCCGGGGGCATGGTGCGTGAAGGGTCGGTACAGCGGCAAGGCGAAACCCTGAAAGTCCAGTTTGTGGTGACGGATTTTGCAGCTGACGTCACCGTCGAATACGACGGCATTCTGCCCGACCTGTTTCGCGAAGGTGACGGCGTCGTCGCCATTGGCCGACTGAACGATGCTGGCATCGTCGTCGCCAGTGAAGTGCTGGCCAAGCACGATGAAACCTATATGCCGGTAGAAATTACCGATGCTCTGGAGCGTGCCGAACAGGCATCGAACGCGACCGGCGGTGACGCTACTTCGCGCGATACCCAACCCACCAGCCGCTACGGTTACTGAGGAGTTTTATGTTACCGGAATTTGGACAGTTTGCGCTGATCCTGGCGTTTTTGATGGCCATTGGATTGGCTGTTATGCCGCTGTACGGCGTCGTTGCAGGACATCCTGGCTATCAGCGTACGGCGCCAGCCTGGACCTGGGGGCTCTTCGTGTTTCTCTGCCTGGGGTTTGGTCTGCTGGTCGCCAGTTTTGTTAACGATGACTTTTCCGTGCGCATTGTGTCTGAAAACTCCAATACCCGGCTGCCCTGGTTCTACAAGATCTCAGCCACCTGGGGCAACCACGAAGGCTCCATGTTGTTGTGGATTCTGATGCTCGCCGGTTGGGCCGTGGCCGTCAGTCTGTTTGCCCGCAGTCTATCGCTTGAACTGAAAAGCGCTGTGCTGGGGGTTATGGGCATCATCGCCGTTGCCTTCCTGCTGTTTTTGCTGCAAACCTCCAACCCCTTCGATCGTTTATTGCCGATACCCCCGGGTGACGGGGCTGACCTGAACCCCCTGCTGCAGGACATAGGGCTGATTCTGCATCCGCCAACACTTTACATGGGCTATGTGGGTTTTTCGGTGGCCTTTGCCTTTGCCATCGCCGCGCTGATTACCGGCCGCTTTGATGCGGGCTGGGTGCGCTGGTCGCGGCCCTGGACTAACGTCGCCTGGGCGTTTCTGACCGTCGGCATTGCGCTCGGCAGCTGGTGGGCTTATTACGAACTTGGCTGGGGCGGCTGGTGGTTCTGGGACCCGGTCGAGAATGCGTCCTTCATGCCATGGCTGATCGGCACTGCACTGATACATTCCCAGGCGGTGACCGAAAAACGCAATTTGTTCAAATCCTGGACGTTGTTGCTGGCTATTATGGCGTTCTCGTTCAGCTTGCTGGGGACTTTCCTGGTACGCAGTGGCGTGCTGACCAGTGTGCATTCCTTTGCCACTGACCCCGAGCGCGGCATTTTTATTCTGATGATTCTGCTGCTGACTGTTGGTGGTTCATTGCTGTTGTACGCCTTACGCGCTTCACAAATTCGGGTGGCGGGTGAATATCGCTTGCTGTCGCGGGAAACCTTCCTGCAGTTCAATAACATCATTCTGGTCGTCATCACCTTTATGGTATTGCTGGGGACGTTGTTTCCGCTGTTGTTTGACGCGCTGAATCTGCGCAAAATTTCAGTAGGTGCGCCGTATTTCAGCGCCATGTTCAATTTCTTTATGGTGTTTCTGCTGTCACTGGTGGCTGTCGGTCAGTTGTTGCGCTGGAAGCGACACCCCGCTCAGGATCTTTCTACGCTGCTGAAAACGGGTATTCCCATCGCCATTGTGGCCGGGTTGGTGTTGCCGCTGTTGGTGTCTGGACGCTTTCACTGGCAGGTCTGGCTTGGCCTGGCACTGGCGTTTTGGCTGCTGGCAGGTCTGGTGCGCTTGCTGATCGACCGGTCGCGTAATGCCAGTAACCCCTGGCGGGCCCTGGCACGTGCCGGAGGCGGTTTCTGGGGCATGTGGCTGGCGCATCTGGGGCTGGTATTTGCGGTGATTGGCGTGGTGCTGGTGTCCAACTACGAAGTCACTCGCGACTACCGCATGGGGCCGGGTGACCGGGTCAGCATGGGTGACTATCAATTCGAATTCCAGGGCACACGACAGGTCAGTGGGTCTAACTTCCAGGGTGATGAAGGCATTTTGAATGTGTTCAGGAATGACCGGCAGGTGGCGAGTCTTGCGCCAGAAAAACGGTTCTACACCGTTCAGTCGAGCACCATGACCGAGGCCGGTATCGACGGTGGCCTGTTCCGTGATCTCTATGCTTCCATGGCGGAGCCGTTGGATGACAGCCGTCAGGTCTGGTCGTTACGCTTGCAGGTGAAACCCTTTGTGCGCTGGATTTGGCTTGGGGCGCTATTGATGGCGCTGGGTGGTGTGGTCGCCGTGCTGGATCGGCGCTATCGCAGAAAACCGGGGGTGACACTATGAGCAAGCGGTTTGTCTTTTTTCTGCCTCTCGTAGCTATCGCCGTTATGATGGCACTGTTCGCATTTGCCTTGTTGACCGGGGTTAACCCCCAGGAAATGGATTCGGCCCTGGAAGGGCGGGCGATGCCTGAATTCAGGCTCACCGACGTCAACGACGACGATCGAACCCTGACCGAAGAAGACCTCGCTGGCGAACCTTATCTGATGAATTTCTGGGCGACCTGGTGCCCCTCGTGCAAATTTGAACACCCCTATCTGAACAGTCTGGCCAGTGAAGGGGTGCGCATCATTGGCGTCAATTATAAGGACGACCGGGAGCTGGCCGTTGACTGGCTGCGCGATTATGCAAACCCCTATGAGATTGATGTCTACGATCCCAACGGAGATCTGGGGTTTGAACTGGGCGTAACCGGTGCACCGGAAACCTTCTTTGTCGATTCATCCGGTACGATTCAGCACCGGTTTCAGGGCCCGATAGATTCGGCCCTGTGGGACAACAAATTAAAGGCCGTATACGATGCGATGGAGTAACCGACTGATAATGGCAGGCCTGCTGCTGGTGTCGCTGTTTGCCATGGCCGAGCAGCAAAGTTTGGTATTCGACAACGACACCTTGCGCGAACGGTACCAGGAACTGACTGAAAAATTGCGCTGCCCGAAATGTCAGAACCAGAGCATCGCCGGTTCTAACTCGCCCATTGCTGACGACATGCGCAACAAAACCTACGAATTGCTGCATCTGGGCTACAGCGACGATCAAATCGTGAATTACATGGTCGATCGTTACACCGAATTCGTTATTTATCAGCCACGCCTGAACTGGGGTACGGCCTGGCTCTGGGTTGGCCCGATTCTGGCGCTGTTGCTTGGCGCGATGTTGGTGACCTGGCTGGCCCGCCGCTCGGGAGCCGGGGAACCGGATAAACTCAGTGACGATGAACGAATGCGTCTTCAGGCCCTGCTGGAAAAGGATTCTTAACCCCTATGTCCCTCTTTGTATTTGGCGTATTGCTGGTGCTGGCTTTGGTGTTTGTTGCAACCCTGGGGCGGCGGCGGAGCGACGCTCTGGAACGGGATTCAGTTACCGAGTCGATTCAGATCCACAAAGCCCGGTTGCAGGCCCTGGATGAAGAACACCAGCGCGGTGACCTCGAAGTCACCGATTACCAGCAATTCAGGGCGGAAACCGAACGGGCTCTACTGGAAGATACCCGCAAAGCCGGTGATGCCGAACCCGGGCGAGCGGTACCGATGGCGGTGGTGGCCGTCACGGGCCTAATAATGAGCGGTGCTGCCTGGGGGTTGTATAGCTATTGGGGGGCTTCGGATGCGGTCGCCGTGCGGAAAAACTTTGTAGCCCTGGCAACGGACCCAAACCCGACCGAAGCCCAACTGATGGAAACGCTCGATGGCTATGAAGCCCTGCTGCAAAACCAGCCTGACGACATGGAAGGCTGGTTTCGGCTAGCCAACATGCAAATGGAACTGGGGCAGTACAGCCGGGCTCAGCCAACGCTGGAACGGGTGCTGACACTGCTGCGTGACGGTGCCCGCAATGCGGAAGACGAGTCGATGATACTGGCGTATCTCGGGCAGACACTGTGGGCGCAGCAGCAGGCCGAACCCGCCCTGGCTCGGTTTCGGGAGGCGCTGGAATACAACGCCCAGAATACCCTGGCACTGGGCTTTGCCGGTCGTCTGACGTTTGAATTGGAAAATTACCGAGATTCCATCAATTACTGGACCCGGCTTAAACGGCTGGCGGGTGAAACCGCAGACACACGCCTGATCGAAGAGTTTATTAGCCGTTCCCAGGCTGCCCTGGCGGCGCAAGGCATTGATTACGAAGCCGATTTGGGGCCCAGTATTGAAGTCAGCCTGACGCTGCCAGCTGCCTGGGAAGGGTTGCCGGAAAGCGCCGTATTGTTCGTGTTCGCACGACCCGTCGATAGCCGCATGCCGCTGGCGGTCAAACGCTTGCCGGTGTCTGCCCGGGAACTGACCGTGGTGTTAACCGATGCCGACGCCATGGGCGGCATGGGTGGGCTGAGCGGCCAGCAAAAAGTAGCGGTTTCGGCCCGGGTCTCCTTTGAGGGCGTTGCTGAACCGGCGGCTGGCGATTGGGTCGCCAACGACGTGACGCTGGACTTGGCCGATAAGACCACCATCGCCGTCAACCTGAACGTGCAGCAGCCCTGAGCGAGGCAGGCAGAGGTGCCGGGTGATTTTCGGGTGACCGGGATCACATTTTCAGGTGAAATCTAAGTCCTTGATCTGGCACTAAAAATCGCCGTCGGGAGACGGTTTCAACCGGCCGCGATTGACGCTAGAATCGAGCCTATTAACTCAAGTTTCGGAGTTCGGTTGTACATTGGTGCCATGAGTCCGTGTCAGGCACCGGGTGTACCTATCCGGGGTCGGCGTGAACCCATCTATGGGGCCTAGACTGCAGCATCCCTGCTGCAGACTACCCCGGATAGGTACCCCCAGCACCTGGCACTCAATTGGTTGCGAACTGTGAAACTCAGGCAGTAACCCAAGTTTCGGAGTTCGCGGAAGTGACAAGCAGCGGCTGCCGGGGGTGCCCCTGTGGGGTAGTCCGCAGCAGGGATGCTGCGGCCTAGGCTCCATGGACGGATTTACGCCGACCCCACAGGGGCGCCCCCGGTAGCCGTTGCGGACCAATGCCACCGAACCGACCCGAACTTGAGTATTAATTCGATCGTGGGGCCTGGCATGATGCCGGGCCCGCTAGCACTGGACTGACATCGCCCTATGCGATTGAAAAGCATTAAAATGGCCGGGTTCAAATCCTTTGTTGACCCGACCACCATTCCGTTCCCGACCAATTTGTCGGCCATTGTCGGCCCGAACGGCTGTGGTAAGTCCAACACCATCGACGCGGTGCGCTGGGTGATGGGTGAATCGTCCGCCAAGCACCTGCGTGGCGAGTCGATGACGGATGTCATCTTCAATGGCAGTAATGCCCGCAATCCGGTAGGCCAGTGCTCGGTCGAGCTGGTGTTCGATAATTCGGACCATTCCCTGACAGGCGAATATGCGGCCTTCAACGAAATCGCCATCCGTCGCCGGGTAACGCGAGACGGCCAGTCCACCTATTTCCTGAACGGCACCAAATGCCGCCGTAAAGACGTCACCGACCTGTTTCTCGGCACCGGTCTGGGTGCGCGCAGCTACGCCATTATTGAACAAGGCATGATTTCACGGCTGATTGAAGCCAAGCCGGAAGACCTGCGCAACACCATCGAAGAAGCGGCGGGCATTTCCCGGTACAAGGAGCGCCGCCGTGAAACCGAAAACCGGATGCGCCGCACCCGCGAGAATCTGGAACGCCTGACCGACATTCGCGAAGAGCTGGAACGCCAGCTGCAACACCTGCATCGCCAGGCCCAGTCAGCCGAGAAATACAAGGAATTCAAACAGGAAGAGCGCACCACCCGGGCCCAGCTGGCCGCCTTGCGCTGGCAAGGGCTCGACCGGGAAGTATCCGAACAGGACATGCGCATCGCCGAGTTTGAAACCCGGTATGAGAGCTTTGTCACTGAACAGCGTCGTATCGATGCCGACATTGAAGCACTGCGTGAGGCACACCACGCTGCTACCGAAGCCTTCAACGACGTTCAGGCGCAGTATTATCAGCTGGGTAACGAAATCGCCCGCTTCGAACAGACCATGCAGCATCGCCAGGAGCAGAGCCACCAGCTGGTGCAGGATATTCAGGACGCCGAGCGAACCCTGCAGGAGGCCACCCAGGCCAGCCAGTCTGACAGCGACCGGGTGGAAGAAGCCCGGGAATTGCTGGAAATGCTGGCGCCCGAGCTGGAAGCTGCAGAAGAACAGGTGGGCCTGGCCGCCGATGAACTGGCCGATCTGGAACGGCGCCAGCAAGATTGGCAGAGCCGCTGGGATCAATTCAACCAGAACGCCCAGGGCCCGAAACGCCAGGCAGAAGTCGCCCAATCCCGTATTCAGCACCTGGAACGCGTGATCGAGCAGTTGCACCGCCGCCAGGAAACCCTGTACCGCGAGCGCGATCAACTGGCCGCCGACCCGGAAGCCGAGAACCTGGAAGCCCTGATCGATCAGACCGATGAGCTGGAAATGCGGTCTGAGCAATTTCAGACGCGCATGGACGAACTGGCCGAACAGCAACAAAGCAGCCGCGAGCAAGCCGAGGCCAAACGACGCGAGCACGACACCGTGCGCCAGCAACTGCAGCAAAAGCAGGGCCGCCAGGCCACATTGCGGGCACTGATCAAAGCCGCCATAGGCGATGAAGCCCAGGGCGTGCGTGACTGGCTGGCCAGTAACCAGTTGCGCGAAGCGCGCCGTCTGGCGCAGGAACTGAGTGTCGAACCCGGCTGGGAAGCGGCAGTCGAGGCTGTATTGGGCGATCGCCTACAGGCCATCGCCATCGATTCACTGGACTCGGTCAGCGGCGCCATCAGCCGGTTTCAGGACGGCACTCTGACGTTACTGTCGACCGAACGAGCCCGCGATGTAGGCGAGGCTGGCCAGTCACTGTTACGCAAGGTTCAGTGTGATCGGGATCTGTCGCCCTGGCTCGCCCCGGTGTATACCGCGAACAGTCTGGAAGAAGCGCTGTCTCGCCGTGACAGCCTGGCTCCACACGAAAGTCTGATTACTCCGGATGGCGTGTGGATCAGCCACAATTGGCTGCGAATTCAGCGCGGGGAGGGCGGCTCCGACGGGTTGCTCAGCCAGCAACAGGAACTGGAAACGCTGGTCGGAGAGCTCGATGAACTCGAAGCCGTCGAGGAAGACCTGGACGTCAGTCTGAATATGGCGTTGATGCAACAGAAAGCCATTGAAGAAGAGCGAGAGCAGGTACAGCGTGATAACCAGCAGCTGTCACGGCAACTGGCCGAGGCCAAGTCGGAACTCAGCGGTCGCCGGGTGCAGGCGGAGCAAATGCGCGAGCGCCGGGCACGCCTTCACGAAGACATTCGGGAAGTTGAGACCCAGATGGCCGCTGAGCGCGAAACGCTGGCCATGGACCGTGAAGAACTGCAGCAGTCGCTGGATTTAATGGAAGAGGATGTGGATGAACGAGAAGCGCTGATGGCCGAGCGCGAGGAACACCGCATCACCCTGGATGAAAAACGGGATGCTGTGCGTCAGGCACGGGATGCCCAGCATCAATTGCAATTGAAATACCAGACATTACAGACGGAAGTAAACTCGTTAACCGGGGCACTGGAGCGCGCCGCTCAGCAGAAGGAGCGGGCAGAGGAGCGGCTGGAGCGTCTGAAAGCGCAAATGGATGATCGCCAGGACCCACTGGATGATCTGCGCGAGACGCTGGAGATCAAGCTTGAAGCCCGGCTGGAACTGGAAGAATCGTTGCAGGAAAAGCGCTCGGCGATGGAGAGCTCAGATGCCGACATGCGCTCACTGGAGCAACAGAGAGTGGTCGCCGATCAGCAAGCCATGGCGGTGCGTACCGAGCTTGAACAGCATAAGATGGCGGCTCAAACACAGATTACCCGGCGTGCGACGCTCGCCGAGCAACTGGCTGAACAGCAGTTTGATCTCGATACGGTGATCGCCAATCTGCCCGAAGAGGCCAACGAGACACAATGGGAAGAGGCTTTGGAGCGACTGGCCGCCAAAATTCAGCGCCTTGGGCCGATCAATCTGGCCGCCATTGAAGAGTACCAGACGCAAAGTGAACGTAAACGTTACCTGGATGAGCAGGATCAGGACTTGCAGCGAGCGCTGGAGACACTGGAGAATGCCATTCGTAAGATTGATCGTGAAACCCGGACCCGGTTCAAGGAAACCTTCGACCGAGTAAACCAGGGGTTGCAGGAGCTGTTTCCCAAGGTGTTCGGCGGTGGCCATGCTTATCTGGAACTGACCGGCGACGACCTGCTTGATACCGGTGTAGCCATCATGGCGCGGCCACCGGGTAAGCGGAACAGCACGATTCATTTGTTATCCGGGGGTGAAAAGGCGTTGACCGCCATTGCCCTGGTGTTCAGTATTTTCCGGCTGAATCCGGCGCCGTTCTGTATGCTGGATGAAGTCGATGCGCCGTTGGATGACGCCAACGTCGGACGCTACGCAAAATTGGTGGAGGCCATGGCCGAACACGTACAGTTTATCTACATCACTCACAACAAGATCGCGATGGAAATGGCCCACCAGTTGATGGGTGTAACCATGAATGAGCCGGGCGTGTCGCGCCTGGTATCCGTGAACGTCGAGGAGGCTGCCGAACTGGCAGCCTTATAACCGGGGGCAGGCGAATGGAATTGCGTGAAGTACTGATTATTCTGGGCATCGTGCTGATTGCCGTGATCGTCTGGGACGGGCTGCGCCGCATGAAACTGCGCATACCCAAGACCCGCCGCCCGATCACAGACCTTGGGCCGGACCCGGAAGAAGAAAAGAAAAAGGCCGAACTGGCGCGTGAATTGCCCAATGGCGGCGCCCGGGTGCGCGACATGACCGAGCAGGAACGCGAGGTCATCAGCTCGAAACTGAATTTGCGGGAACGAGTGCCGATGCTGATGGATTCGGTGGACGCTGAGCCCGAGCCTGACGCAGGTGTTCCTCCAGCGGCCAGCCAACGGGCTGAACAGCAACCTCTGGATTTCGATCGGGAGCCCGACCCGAAAGAGCGCGCCGCGACCAAAGTGCCCGGGTCGGGTGCTGCCGATGGTGATGATTCGCACCGGCCAATTTCTGCAAAAGACGACGCCGAGCAGTGGGACACCAGCTGGCATTTCAGCGCTGTCGATGATGAAGACGAACCCGACCGGGATGCAGTGGCGAAAGCTGAACACGACACTGAGAAAGATGACGCGGTTGACGAACCCCGTCCCGACGACACCTATCGCGAAGCAGCGCAACAGACTTCTGACGACGAAGACGAGGCTGATACCGGCTACCGGCAGCCTGAACCGACTGAGTCAGGTGTTGACACTGTTGAGGAGAACCCTGAGCCCGCTCAGGCTGCGACAACACGGGAAACGCAGCAAGAACCCGAATACAGGGAAGACACCCGTCCGGTCGAAGCACTGGTGATCATGCATGTCATGGCGCGCGACAAAGGTGAGATTGCCGGTGATGTCTTGCTGGAACTGCTGCTGCGGGCCGGGTTGCGCTTTGGCCCGCTGGATATTTTCCATTATCGCAATCCTCAGGGGCAGATGGAGTTCAGCCTGGCCAATAGTGTACAGCCAGGCACGCTGAACCCGGATGCCATGGACCAGATGGCTACGCCGGGTGTTACCCTCTTTATGCAGCTGCCATTGCGCGCCGACATGATGACCTCGTTCGATCACATGTACGAAATGGCGGTGTACCTCAGTAAGAACCTGGATGCGGATTTGCTCGATGAGGAACACAGCACGGTCACGCCGCAACGGGTTGAACACTACCGCGAACGGCTGCGCAACTTTGCCCGGTCGCAACTGATTCAGGCCCATGAATGATCAAGTTTCCAGCATGACTGACAGCGCTATTCCGGACAATCTCCGCGAACTTCTTGAAAAAATTCGACGGCTTGACTACGAGTACTATGTGCTCAACGAGTCCAGCTTGCCTGATTCTGAATACGACCGGATGATGCAGCTGTTGATCGAATTGGAAGCGAAGCATCCTGAGTGGGTGCTTCCGGATTCCCCCACACAACGTGTAGGTGGGCAGCCCCAGGCGGGTTTTACCCAGGTGCAGCACGAAGTGCCCATGCTGTCGCTCGACAATGCCTTCAGCGACGACGATATGGCCGCCTTCTACAAACGGCTTCAAGACCGAATGAACACCACCGGGTCGCTGGAGCTGGCCTGTGAACCCAAACTCGATGGCATTGCGGTTAGTCTGTTGTATGAAGACGGTCGACTGGTACGCGGCGCGACGCGTGGCGATGGCACCACCGGCGAAGACATCACCGCCAACGTGCGTACCATTCGCAGCATTCCGCTAACCCTGCGTGGAGATGACTGGCCCAAGGTGCTGGAAGTGCGCGGTGAAATCTATATGCCCCGGGCCGGGTTTGAACGCATGAATGATCAGGCGCGGGAGCAGGGCGACAAGGTGTTTGTTAACCCGCGCAATGCGGCCTCGGGCAGTTTGCGTCAGCTCGACCCGCAGTTGACGGCGAAGCGGCCGCTGGAAATGTGTTGCTATTCAGTGGGCCGCGTCGACGGCGGCACCTTGGCTGACACCCATTTTGATACCCTCAACGCCCTGGCGGGCTGGGGTTTGAAAATCAACCCGGAAAGTCGTGTGGTCACCGGGCTCGATGAGATGCTGGCCTTTTACCAGTACTTACTGGCACGGCGGGATGAGCTGCCCTACGAGATAGATGGCATCGTCTTCAAGATCAACAGCTTTCAGTTGCAGCAGCGGCTGGGCTTTGTTTCGCGCGCACCACGCTGGGCCATCGCCCGCAAATTTCCGGCCCAGGAAGAAATGACCCGGTTGCTGGATGTCGAGTTTCAGGTAGGCCGCACCGGTGCGCTGACCCCGGTCGCCCGCTTGGAACCAGTCTTTGTTGGCGGCGTGACGGTCAGCAATGCCACCTTGCACAACATGGACGAAGTCGAACGGATAGGCGTTCATATTGGCGATACCGTCATCGTACGCCGTGCCGGGGATGTGATCCCGCAGGTAGTGCGGGTGATAGAAGATCAACGCCCGGCAGACGCCCGGCCGGTACAACTGCCTGAGGCCTGTCCGGTCTGTGGCTCGGCGGTTGAGCGGGTAGAAGGTGAAGCGGTATCCCGCTGCACCGGCGGCATTCACTGCGACGCCCAGCGCCGCGAAGCGCTGAAGCATTTTGTATCGCGCCGCGCATTGGACATTGAAGGCCTGGGCGAGAAACTGATCGATACGCTGCTTGAAAAAGGGCTGCTGCACACACCGGGTGACATCTTCGAACTGACCGCCGACCAACTGGTTGAGCTGGATCGCATGGGCGAAAAATCGGCCAGTAAGGTGATTGCCGCCATCGAAGCTGCCAAGCAGACCACATTGCCGCGCTTTCTCTATGCGCTGGGTATCCGAGAAGTCGGTGTAACAACGGCCGCTAACCTGGCCCAGCATTTCGGGACACTTGAAAAACTCTGGAGTGCCAGCGAAGAGGATTTGCTCGAGGTCGACGATGTCGGCCCCAAGGTCGCCGCGCATGTAGAGCATTTTTTTGCAGAACCCAATAATCGCCTTGAAATCGAGCGTCTGGTGGCGCTGGGCCTGACCTGGCCAGACCCCAAACCGGTGTCCGCTTCGATGCCGTTGTCGGGCCAGACCTGGGTGGTGACCGGCAAGTTGGAAGCGCTAAGTCGCGATGAGGCTAAGGATTATCTGCAGCGTCTCGGCGCAAAAGTAGCTGGCAGCGTTTCAGCCAAAACTCACCAGTTGGTGGCCGGGCCGGGCGCGGGCAGCAAATTGAAAAAAGCCACCGACCTGGATGTACCGGTGATGGATGAAGCGGAATTTCTTGAGGTTTTAAGGGAGCACCAATTATGGCAATAACGGCCGGCGTACACGCCGCATCGAACCGGTTGCCGCGGGGGAGCTGCTGATATGGATCAGGAAACCCTGGTGTATGGCGTTATTCGCGATGTAGCGTCCAACGACGCCCGGTTTTTGTTGAGCAGCCGGCTGGTCAATTGCGACGCCATCCTGAGCTTAACCGATCTCGACAGCTTTCCGTACCTGACCACCAGTATGTTCTCGATTCCCACCGAAGAGCTGGAGCAAGGCACTTACCAGACCCAGGTGATTCACTTTGCGGCCTCTTACCAGGCGGTGGAATATCACTGGGAAGCCTGGATCGCCAAATTTGAACAACTGCTTAAGCGCATGTATTGGGTGTCGGCCACTGTGTACCTTGAAACAGAGCTGTCTGGCAACCATACCTTTCAATGGGACAGCCCGGGTGCTTACCACGCACCCAGTGATGATCTGTCTGTGCACTGTGAATGGGAGCATGAAGTGGCTTTTGGGCACGCCCGACTATGATTATTCCGGCTGAACAACTGGCACCGGAAACACTGGATTCCATCGTTCGCGACTGGCTGATGCGCCAGGGGGAAGACTGGGGCCTGGTTGACGGTGGCTTGGACGATGCCATTCCACTGGCCCGGGCACGGGTGCTTGATGGTGATCTGGTAATTCTGTGGAGCGAGACCGAAGAAACATTGAACATCATGCCACGCGACGAAATCCGCCGCAGTGATCAGAAAGAGGCCTGGGAAGACCAGGCCACAACCGGTTCGGATGAGCGCGATGTCGATCAAACCGGCGATTACAGTCAGGAAGGTTAGCCGTTCTATCTCGACTGAACTGACCTTTAGAGCATGCCGATACGTACTCGCGCTAAAGCCTTCATCCACCACTCATACACCCTGAATTAGAGAGCATTCCGATGAATTCCTGGATACTGTACAGCCTGGCCCTGGCCGCCATCGCTATCATCACCGTTCTGGCCATTGTCGCCTGGCGCTTGCAGCGACAGGTTCGCCAGAAGGAGCAGGAGCGGGCCCAAGTGAAGGCGGCCTACGAGCAAAAAACCGAAGCTCGCAGAGCCTTTGTGCTGCAAAGTCTGGAAATTATTTCCACCAACGCGCTGGAAGAAGACCTGAATCTCACGGAAGCGACGATTCGCTGTAAAATTTTGCTCGATTCACTGGAAATGCCAGAGACAGAACGACAATCGTATCAGATACTGGATCAGGTGTTCGAGCAGGTACAGGGATTCGATACACACCAGGCCAGAAAGGACCTGACCCCGGCAGAACGCCACAAACAGGATCAACAACGGGGAAAAATCGAGTCGGAGTTTGAAGCCGCACTGAAAGACTGCTTCACCCGACTAAAACAAATTAATCGCGCGACACTTCAGTAATTGGCGGGTCCAGCTTTGGAGTTAAGTTTTACTTAATTGCCACAGATTCCGTGCCGGGCACCGGTTATGCCTGTCCGGGGTCGGCGTGAACCCGTCCATGGGGCCTAGACCGCAGCATCCCTGCTGCGGACTACCCCGGACAGGCATAACCGGCACCCGACGCTCAATTGGTAGTAACTCCGAAACCTGAGTTCTACGGCGCTGTCTTCACAACGTCAGCCAGTTGGCGGGTTATTCCCCCGCTCTGGGCACCCGCAAGCGATAGCTAAGAACAGTGCGCTCCCCCGCGGGCAAGCTGTAAATCAGCCATTGAATATACCCAATTTCAGCAGCAGGCATCTCCACCCCGGCGGGGAAAAACGTATTGCCATTGCGTGACAGGCGGAACTCACCGACGTGGCCGTCCAGTTTGAACGAGCCTTCAATCAATTGGGCACCACCGCTGGGTACGGTGTTTACCAGCAGTAAGTCAGTGAGGGTCTGGGTGCCGATGTTGACGGCTTCAACTTCCAGCTCCAGCAAGTCACCGGGGCGGGCTTCGGTAATTTCTGTGCGACTGAAATTGGTGTCACCTTCAGCCTTGGTTAAACGATAAAAGGTTTCTTTCACTTCGATCTGGCTTTCTGCCGCGGCACCAATACTGAGCAGGCATAGCACCGATGCGAGCCAGAGGCGGGTGTGTTTAGTCCATTTTAGTGTCCGGTTCATGACTCCCTCCCGAGATTATCCACAATTCATCTTAAAGCATAGTATCCATATATGAGCTCTTTACTCCGTTTGCCAGAGCCACCCTCCCTGGAGCGTCAGACCCCGGTATCACGCCATTGAGGGGCCAGTTTGACCAGCCAGTCGGTCAGGGCATCGGACATCAGTAGCGCATCGGTGCGTGGGTCGTCGGAATCGCCGCTTTGCTCGATCAGGGTATCGGTGAACTTCAGGCGTTTTAAGGTGAAGCTGTCGTCAATGACAGCCTGGCAGTTATCGTTCAGTACGATGCCCATTTGGCGGATGCGCATGCCGCTGTCGAGCGAGTGGGCAATTTCCGGAGCTTCCAGATCAAGGTTGCGGTAACGGGCCTTGATGGTCGGGTCTTCGGCCATTACCAGTTCCAGGTCTTCCAGCAATTCAGTGCCTTCGGGGCGACGTTCCGGTTGTTGGAACCATTCAGTCAAAATGGCACTGCCAGCGACCGACTTGCCCACCGGGATGACCGGTAACGAGCCAATGCTCTCGCGCAGTTTGGCGGTCACGTCATCCGCCGCTTTCTCGCTGGCGGCGTTGATCACCAGCCATTGCTGTTTCAGATCGATCCAGGCGCTGGTGCGGCGAGTCTTGTGAAAAGCGCGGGGCAATAGTTCGGCCCGCAGTTGCTCCTTCAGAGCGTCTTTTTCCTTGCGACCCGGGCGGCGGCCTTCGGCTTCCTCAACGGCGTCGATCTTTTCCGCCAATTGCTCGGTCAATACGCTGGCCGGCAGAATTTTTTCCTGAATCTGGGCGGTGATGAACAGCCGGTCGCCGACTTTCTCGCACAGCATCTGGCTGTCCTTAAAGGGGGCAACCCAGCCAAAAGCGGATTCCTGCAGCGCCGTCAGGCCGGTAAAGGGCGTTTGCGCAAGTTGTTCATTGAGTTGGTCTTCAGAGCCGGACCAGGTGTCGGTGAAACGATACACGCGTGCGTTTTTAAACCACATTAAGCCAGCTTCCCATCGGCAGTAAATCGAAAGGAGGGCAGTGTACTGGGTTCGCCCGGCCAGCAAAACCACTTTGCCGCATCGTGTCGACGGTTTACTCTGAACCTGTGATCCACAGCAAGATAGGGAACTTGAATGACCGCAATGCCATGGCAGGGGTGGCCGCAGAGGGTCCCGGTAACGATACGGGTGCTGCTGTCGATCTCTGTGCTGTGCCTGTTAGGCTCTTTGGCCGGGGTGACCGACTGGCTGGACTATCAGCGCCTGGCGGTAGCCGCCGGGGAGGTTTGGCGACCGCTAACCGCCTGGGTAGCCCAGCTAAACCCGTCTCACTGGCTGGTGAACCAGGGCGGGCTGGTGTTGTTGGCACTGTTGTTACCGGGCCGCTGGCAATGCCAGGACACCCTGGCGTTCGGCGGGGTCTGGTTGCTGTGCAGCATCTGGCTGGCGCTCGGGCCCTACCAGCAATATGCGGGCCTCTCCGGCTTGCTCTATGGCTGGCTGATCTGGGCGCTGTGGCGCAGCCCGCATTACAGCGGGCTTATTAGGCTGGCGGTTGCCGTGGTTCTGGTCGTCAAGGTGATCACCGAAAACCTGTCCGGGCCCTACAGCGGCGGCGCCAGCGGAGTGTCGATGTTTATACGGGGCGACATCGCCGTGCAATCGCATCTGGCCGGGCTAGTCGCTGGCCTGCTGGCGGTGCTGGTCGCCTGGGGCTGGGGCAGAGCGCGCAATCGCCATTAGTGCCTCAGCGCCCCGGCTCAGTGTCCGGCCCTGATGCCAGATAACCCCCAAATGACGTTTCAATTGCACCTGATCTACCGACAGCACGCGCACGCTGTCGTCGATCAGTCGATGAGGCAGCAGGCTCCAGCCCAGGCCGCTGGCAACCAATGCGCGTATGGTTTCCAGGTAATTGACCGCCAGCGTGCGTGACAACGGCAGGTGATGGCGTTGAAAGGTTTGCTCAATCAGCCGGTAGGTGGTGGTCTGGGAGTCCGGCAGAATCGCCCTGAAGTGCACCAGTTCGTTGAGGCGTATCTTGCCTTTGCGCTGGGTCAGCGGATGATCCGGGCTGACGACAAATTCCAGTACATCGGTCCACAGGGTCTCTTTGCGCAGTTCGCGTGGCAGAGTGGTGGGTAGAGTAATGAACGCCAGCTCAAGATCGCGCCGGGCGATGGCCTGTAACGTCTGTTCAGATTCCAGAAACTGCACGTCCAGATGGGCCTCGGGGAACTGATCGGTCAGAGACCGCAGTAGCGGGCCCAGGTAATGCAAACCAATGTGGTGACTGCTCGCAATGCTCAGTTTGCCGACCTGATCACTACCAACCTGGCTAACAGCCAGACGGGCATCGCGAATGTCTTCCAGAATGCGACTGGCCCGGTCAACCAATAATCGGCCACTCTCGGTGAGATATACATCTCGTCCAATCCGGTCGAAAAGCTTCACCCTGAGCGATTGTTCCAGATTGGCAACCCGTTTGGAAATGGCCGGTTGAGTCAGAAACAGGCGTTCGGCGGCCCGGCTGAAAGAGCCGGTCTCGGCCACGGCCAGAAAGGCTTCCAGGGAGGTGTGATCCATATGTATTCCAGTTGGTTATGGAAAATATAAAAATAATAAATTTGTATTATTCGTCAGTCTACATAGACTGTGCAGTACAGACAAATACCGTGATAAAAACTAAGAATCACCCGGCGTTAAGACTTTTAAATTACTTAAGTTTTGGAGTTTGCTACCAGGTAAGTATCAGCCGCCGGTCACGCCTCTCCGGGGTAGTTTGCAGCATGGATGCTGCGATCTAGGCCCATGGATGGGTTTACGCCGACCCCGTAGAGGTGTGACCGGTGGCTGATACGGATTGCTGGCAATATAACGAGACCGAACTCCGAAACAGGGGTAAACAAAGGCGTCAACGGTGGTTTCCCGCAGGAGGGGACGGCATGGCCAGCAAGACCTTATACGATAAGTTATGGGACGCCCATAAAGTATCCGAGCGTGATGACGGCACCGCGTTGCTCTATATAGATCGGCATCTGATACACGAAGTAACCTCACCTCAGGCCTTTGAAGGCCTGCGCCTGGCGAATCGTAAACCTTGGCGTCTGGATACCAACCTGGCTACGCCGGATCATAACGTTTCAACCGATCTGGCTGAGCGCCAGGCTGGTGTGTCCGGCATCCGCGATGAGATCTCACGCATTCAGGTCACCACGCTCGACGACAACTGCGCCGCCTTTGGCGTCCGTGAGTTCAGCATGAACGACGTGAATCAGGGCATTGTGCATGTCGTTGGCCCGGAACAGGGTGCGACCTTGCCGGGTATGACCATCGTCTGTGGCGATTCGCATACCTCCACTCACGGGGCCATGGGCTCGCTGGCGTTTGGCATCGGCACGTCGGAAGTTGAACATGTATTGGCGACCCAGTGCCTGATCCAAAGCAAGATGAAGAACATGTGCATCCGGGTTGAGGGCGACCTGGCACCGGGTATCACCGCCAAAGATGTGGTGTTGTATATCATCGGTCAAATCGGCACCGCCGGAGGCACCGGATACGCCATCGAATTTGCGGGTTCCGCATTGCGTTCGCTGTCAATGGAAGGCCGAATGACCGTCTGCAACATGGCGATTGAGGCCGGTGCCCGTGCAGGCATGGTCGCGGTAGATGAGACCACCATTGACTACTTTAAAGGCCGCCCCTTTGCCCCCAAAGGCGAGATGTGGGATCGCGCCGCAGACTACTGGCGTACTCTGGTCAGCGATGACGACGCCGTATTCGATAAAGAAGTGGTGTTGCAGGCGGCCGATATTGAACCCCAGGTCTCCTGGGGAACTTCACCGGAAATGGTGGCGGGCGTGACTGGCAAAGTGCCAAACCCGCAGGGCGTTGCCGATGAAGACAGTCGCAAAGGCGTGGTTCGAGCGCTAGAGTATATGGGCCTGCAGGCAGACCAGTCGATCGAATCAATTCGTCTCGACCGGGTGTTTATCGGATCCTGCACCAATTCGCGGATCGAAGATCTGCGTGCCGCTGCAGCCGTGGTGAAAGGCCACAGTGTCGCCAGTAGCGTCAAGCAGGCGATGGTCGTGCCCGGTTCCGGGCTGGTGAAGCAACAAGCCGAAGCTGAAGGCCTGGATGCTATTTTCAAAGCCGCTGGTTTCCAGTGGCGCGAGCCCGGTTGCTCCATGTGCCTGGCGATGAATGCCGATAAGCTGGGGCAGGGCGAGCATTGTGCCTCGACCTCGAACCGCAATTTTGAAGGTCGTCAGGGTTTTGGTGGCCGGACGCACCTGGTCAGTCCGGCCATGGCCGCCGCCGCCGCCATCAAGGGGCATTTTGTCGATATCCGCACCTGGCAGGAGGGCGCCGCATGAAACCATTCACCACCGTAACCGGTGTTGTAGCACCTATGGACCGCAGCAATGTCGATACCGACATGATTATTCCCAAGCAGTTTTTGAAGTCGATCAAGCGCAGTGGTTTTGGCCCTAACTTGTTCGACGAGCTGCGCTATCTGGATGAAGGGCAACCCGGCATGGACAGCAGCCAGCGCCCGCTGAATCCGGAGTTCGAACTGAATAGACCGCGCTATGCCGGTGCCCAGGTGCTGCTGGCACGTAAGAATTTCGGTTGCGGTTCAAGCCGTGAGCATGCGCCCTGGGCGCTCGAAGACTATGGTTTTCGGGCGATTATTGCGCCGAGTTTTGCCGATATTTTCTACAACAACTGCTTCAAGAACGGCCTGTTGCCGATTGTGTTGGCGGATGACATTGTCGATCGACTGTTTCAGTCGGTCGCAAGCATCGTAGGCTACAAACTGACCATCGATCTTGAAAATCAGCAGGTGGTCACGCCCGAGGGTGAGGCCTTCGACTTTGAAGTGAACTCATTTCGCAAACATTGCCTGATCAACGGCCTGGATGACATTGGCCTGACCCTGCAGGATGCTGACGCCATTCGCGCCTATGAAACACGCCGCGAACAGGAAACGCCCTGGGTATTTGGACACATTCGTTAAGGAAACGACATGACTGCAAACAACAACGCTTCCATTCTTATATTGCCCGGTGATGGCATCGGCCCGGAGATTGTTACCCAGGCCGAGCGGGTCCTGAACGCTGTGGCTGAGCGGGCAGGGCTGAACCTGACGCTCGATCACGCCCTGGTGGGTGGTGCGGCCATCGAGGCGACCGGTAAACCCTTGCCGGATGAAACGCTGGCCAAGGCCCGGGCCGCCGATGCCATTTTGCTCGGTGCCGTGGGTGGGCCGCAGTGGGATAGCCTCGACATGGCAATTCGTCCCGAAAAGGGGTTGTTGGGGCTGCGGTCAGAGCTGGCCCTGTTCGGCAACCTGCGACCGGCGATTCTGTACCCGCAACTGGCCAGCGCCAGCTCGCTCAAGCCTGAGATCGTATCCGGGCTGGACATCCTGATCGTGCGCGAGTTGACCGGTGGCATTTATTTCGGGCAGCCGCGCGGCGAGCATATCAATGACCGGGGCGAGCGCGAAGGCTTTAACACCTACCGCTACAACGAGACTGAAATCCGGCGGATTGGCCGGGTTGCCTTCGAAGCAGCACGCAAGCGTGGCAAGAAGCTGTGCTCGGTTGATAAGGCGAATGTCCTTGAAGTTACGGTGTTGTGGCGCAATATTATGAAGGAACTGTCAGCCGAATACCCCGATGTTGAGTTGACGCACATGTATGTCGACAACGCGGCGATGCAGCTGGTGCGGGCGCCCAAGCAGTTTGACGTGATGGTGACCGGCAATATGTTTGGCGATATTTTATCCGATTGCGCCGCCATGCTGACCGGGTCTATTGGCATGCTGCCCTCGGCATCGCTCGATGCAAACGGTAAGGGCATGTACGAGCCGATTCACGGTAGCGCACCGGACATCGCCGGGAAAGGTGTTGCCAACCCGCTGGCAACGATTCTGTCGGTCGCCATGATGCTGCGTTACTCGCTCGGTCAGTCAGCCGCGGCCGATGCCATTGAGCAGGCGGTCAGCGATGTACTTGATCAGGGCCTGCGTACCGCAGATATCGCTGCGCAAGGCGAAACTGCCGTATCGACCGATGCCATGGGCGATGCGGTCGTAGCAGCCCTAACAGCGCGATAGTCGCGCAATTCGGTTGAGGAATGGCCCGGATGAGCCGGGCCTCGCTGGCTCCGCAGACAAGCGGCCAGCGCAAATACAGGTGACGTCTGGTCTGAGAGCCGGGCGTGAACACTGAGAGGAATAGTATGAAAGTCGGTTTTGTAGGTTGGCGTGGCATGGTGGGCTCGGTCCTGATGCAGCGCATGCGCGAAGAAAACGATTTTGCAGGCATTGAGCCGGTATTTTTCACCACCAGCCAGGCTGGCCAGGCGGCGCCCGATGTCGGGCAGGGCCCGGCTTTACTGGAACAAGCAACTGACGTTGACGCTCTGGCAGCCTGTGATGTCATCGTCACCTGTCAGGGTGGTGATTATACCTCCGAAGTGTATGAGCCGCTGCGTAAGACCGGCTGGCAGGGATACTGGCTGGATGCGGCTTCGACCCTGCGCATGGCAGACGATTCGGTGATCGTACTCGACCCGGTCAACCGTGATGTCATCGACCGCGCGGTTGATGCTGGCACCAAGACTTTTGTTGGCGGTAACTGCACTGTCAGCCTTATGCTGATGGGTCTGGGCGGCTTGTTCCGTGAAAACCTGATCGAGTGGGTTTCACCGATGACCTACCAGGCGGCATCCGGGTCCGGTGCGAAGCACATGCGTGAGCTACTGCAACAAATGGGCGCAGTGCACAAAATTGCCGAGCCGTTTCTGGCCGATCCGGCGTCGGCGATTCTGGAGCTGGATAAAACCGTCTCTGAATTTACTCGCAGCGATGATTACCCCTGCGATCAGTTCGGTGTGCCGCTGGCAGGCAGTTTGATTCCCTGGATCGACTCGGCCCTGGCCTCCGGTCAAAGCAAGGAAGAGTGGAAAGCCCAGGTTGAGGCCAATAAGATTCTGGGTCGAAGCAACTCTCCGATTCCGATCGATGGTCTCTGTGTGCGGGTAGGCGCGATGCGCTCGCACAGCCAGGCGATGACTATTAAATTGCGCAGTGATGTGCCCCTGGCTGATGTTGAATCGATCCTCGCCGGTGCTAACGACTGGGTTAAAGTGGTTCCGAATGAACGCGAAGCAACCATGCAGGAGCTAACTCCAGCTAAGGTGACTGGCACCATGTCAGTGCCCGTGGGTCGACTGAGAAAATTGGCGATGGGCAGTGAGTATTTAGGTGCCTTTACCGTGGGTGACCAGCTGTTGTGGGGGGCTGCAGAGCCGATTCGGCGTATGCTGGCCATTCTCAACCATAAAATTTAAGCGCATTGGAAAACAGGGCGGCGACGCCGACTTTAGCGGCTCGCCAACCGTATTTTTCTTTTAATTTCAAGTGCTTAATTATGATAAAGTGAGGTGCCAACGTCATTTTTTGGCTTTTGACCGATAAAAAAGTGTGAACGAAGCGATAACAAAAAACCCCTTGTGTTGCGAAAAATCCTTTTATCAATAATACTTAGCGCAAGGTTTGAAAGTCCTTTCTAGTTTTCAAAGCCGTTAATTTGGGTGTGCAATAAAAATTGGGAGCCAGTTCTCGAATTAATGCGCCCTGACCATACAATAGCGAACTCCTTTTCAATATATTGGTGCCAAATGTGGTATTGATATCAGGGTTGAGGGAAGGGAAAAGGACGATGTTCAAAAAACAAGCGCTTGTATTTGCTATTTCTGCGCTGGCGTTTACACATGTAGCGCAGGCGCTTGGATTGGGTGATATTGAGCTCAATTCGAACTTGAATGAACCGCTCGATGCGGACATAGAGCTGACGCAATTGCGTGGCCTGACGGCGGGTGAAATCATTCCCACCCTGGCCAGCAATGCTGCCTTCGTGCGCGCGGGCATTGAGCGTAGTTTTTTCTTGTCCAATATTCGGTTTTCCCTTGAGGAAAACGAAGCGGGCGACCTGATCATCGCACTGGAAACTCGTCAGCCAGTACGCGAGCCCTTTCTTAATTTTCTGGTTGAAGTGAACTGGCCCGGGGGCCGTTTGCTGAAAGAATATACTCTGCTGCTCGACCCGCCGGTGTTCGATACCGGTGTGGTTGGCGAATCCCTGCTAATTGACCCTGCCGCCCAGCAAGCACCGGCACCCAGCCGTGAAATCAGCACCACGACGACCGTAGCCCAGAGCAGTAGCGAGACCACGCCGGTACCCGCCGCCACCGAACCGCGCGTAGATAATCTCGCCGGTGACGAATATCGGGTGCAGCGCAACGATACCCTGTGGGAAATAGCCATGCGGTTGCCGGGCCGCGAAGGTTACAGCATGCAGCAGGTGATGCTGGCCCTACAGGACGTCAATCCCGACGCCTTTTTGAACGACAATATCAATCGCCTCAAAGCGGGCAGTGTGCTGAGATTCCCGACAGCTGATCAGTTGGCTAGTCGCAGCGTTCAGGAAGCCATTCAGGAGGTTCAAAGCCAGAATCAGGGTCGTCCCGCATCGTCCCGTACTGCGATGACTACCTCGCCGGAAACAGCCGAAGTCCAGTTGTCAGCTACCGAGTCAACCAGTTCTGCATTACCTGATCAGGATGGCGAACGCGACCCCGATGGTTACCTGGAAGTATCTGCCGATGGAGAAGACGGCACCAGTGCAGGCGGGGAGTCGGTTGATCAGGGCGAACTGGAACGTCTGGAAAATGAATTGGCCATCGCCGGTGAGTTGAACGACCAGTTTGAACGCGAGCGTGATGAGTTGCAGGGTCGTGTCACTGAACTGGAAGAGCAACTTGCCATCTTGGAGCGGATGATTAATCTGCAAAGTGGCGACGCAGCGGCTTTCCAGGCCGAATTGGCAGAACAGGCTGCAGCTGCCGAACCGGCAGATCCGATTGATTCAGCGGCTGACGCGCAAACCGACGGCTCTGAAGAGACCGCCAGCGCACCGGCAAATCAGGAAGACGGAAGCGAATCCGCTCAGACTCAAACTGAGCCTGAGGTTGTGGCAGAACCTGAGCCACAGCCGGTCGCTACACCAACACCCGAGCCGGGTGTGATGGGCTTCTTCCAGCCAGCCATTAATTGGGTAATGGCCAGCTTGGCCAATATGGTAGCTGCAGTTGCTGCTCTGTTGGTTGCATTGTTGTTGCCGTTCTATCTGCGCAGTCGTCGTGACAAGGATGAAGAAGAGAATCTGGTTGATCCCGACGATGCCGATGTTGTTGAGGGTGATCCGGACTTCTATGAAAGCTTCGAAGATGACATGCTCGATTCTGTTGACAGTGAAGATGATTTTGAAGAACCCGGTGCCGAGAATAGCGACGCAACCAGCGATGCCGTCATGGAAGCTGAAATGTACATGGCCTATCAAAAGTATGATCAGGCCGAAGAAAAACTGAAATCGGCCTTCGCCGAGCAACCGCATCGGTCTGATATTGGCCTGAAATTGCTCGAGGTTTATGCCGAAACCGGTAACAGTTCAGCCTTCTCCGAGCTTGAGAATAAGCTGACCTTGTCGGCGGAGCAAAAAGCTCAGGCAGACGAGTTTAGCAATCGGATGCCGCTTTTAGGCAGTAACGGGTCGATGAGCGCCGAACTCGACGACGACGATCTTGATTTCGGTAATTTCAGTGCGGACAGCGATGAAATGCCGTCACTGGATGACCTGGAAGACGAAGCTGAGTCAAACAACCCTGACTACTCCGCCGACACTGACGATACCCCAGCATCACGCGAGCCCGCCTCCGGCCTGACTCCGGATTCTCCGGGCAGTGAATCCAGTAGCGATCTGGATTTCAGCCTCGATCTCGATGACCTCGAGTTGCCTGACAGTGACGGCGACGACGATGAAGGTCTTGATTTTGATCTGCAGGAACTTGGGCTCGACGATGATGAACCAGCCGCTGATAAGCCGACCACTGATGAGCCGAATCTTTCGTCTTCTGAGCTCGATTTTGATTTTGAAGACACAGACGACGGTGAGCTGCCTTCCGATCTGAATTTCAGTCTGGATGAGGCAACGGCTGAGAGCGAACTGGAATTGCCAACACTGGAAAACAATGATTATGACGATATCGATATCGATTTCGATGCCGAACTCGCTGCACTGAATGACGGCGACACCCTCGAGCTGACAGAACCCGACGAACGGCCAGCCGATGACAGTCTTAATCTCGACGACAGCGATGCTGATGACCTCTCGGTTGATGTACCGGAGCGTTCAAAAGGCTCCGATGCACTGCAGGACCTGGCAGATGCGTTACCAGGAGAAGCAGAACTGGACGACGACGAGTTTGATTTCCTATCTGGTAATGATGAAGCCAGCACCAAGCTCGACCTGGCAAGGGCCTACATCGAGATGGACGACAAGGATGGCGCACGCGATATCCTTGAAGAAGTCGCCCATGAAGGCACCGACGAGCAGAAACATCAGGCCAAGGAATTGATGGATCAGCTCTGATCCGGGCACAGAACGGGTCTTTCAAACAGACCCGATTCCTGTAAACTGCGCCGCTCTCTGAGCGGCGTTTTTTTTGGACCCATGATAGAAGACTTTCCTTTTTTACGGCCCGAGCACCAATTCCGGGTCGCCATGTGCGTGGAATATCGGGGTTCCGGCTATTACGGTTGGCAAATCCAGAAAACGGGCGTGAAAACCGTACAGGCTGAACTGACGGAGGCCATTTCCAGGGTTGCCAATGAGCCGGTTGACCTGATTGTCGCCGGTCGCACCGACGCAGGCGTACATGCCAGCAATCAGATCCTGCATTTTGATACGTCCAGTTACCGAAAGGAATACGGCTGGACTTCCGGCGTGAACACTCTGCTGCCCAATGACATCAGCGTGCAATGGACTCACCCGGTGGACACCGGTTTTCACGCCCGCTTTTCCGCACGCGAACGCGCCTACCGCTATATTGTCTACAACGCGCCGATGCCCAGCGGCATCCTGCGTGATGGTTTGACCTGGGAGCGACGCGACCTGAATCTGGAGCGCATGCAGGCCGCGGCGGAACGGCTGCTCGGCGAACATGATTTTTCCGCCTTTCGCGCCTCCAATTGCCAGGCTCACTCACCGGTCAAAGATGTGCGTGAGCTAAGGTTGGTTCGACAGGGGCGTTTGATTGTTCTGCAGGCACGTGCCAACGGCTTCCTTTATCACATGGTGCGCAACATCATGGGCGTGTTGTTGGCCATAGGCCGAGGCGACAAACCGGTTGAGTGGGCCCGGGAAGTGCTGGAGGGGCGGGACCGGAATCTGGGTGGTATTACCGCGCCAGCCGCCGGGTTATATTTTGTGCGCGCGCGCTATGACCGGAAAGACCTGCCCGAACGTGAAGCCGGACCGGCCATCCTCGACGGATTCTCAGGCCTCGGCGAGGTTTAGACCCAAGGTTCGAAGGCTGGGTTGGCTTTAGTGCCATGAGCCCGCATCGGGTACCGGGTATGCCTCTGTGGGGTCGGCGTGAATCCGTCCGTGGAGCCTAGGCCGCAGCATCCATGCTGCGGACTTCCCCACAGAGGCACACCCGGCACCCGGTGCTAGTCACCTGAGCGACTCCGAAACTTGAGGTGTTCAGGGCATTGGGACTGGCCCCCGGCTTTGGTAGACTGGGGTTATTAATGTCAGGATCGGACCATGAACCCGGAAAATACGCCCAACCAGGAACCGCACTCGCGGACCCGAGTCAAATATTGCGGTATGACGCGCCTCAGTGATGTTGAATTCGCCGACCGGCTTGGCGTCGATGCCATTGGGCTGGTGTTTTATCCGCCCAGCCCCAGGGCCATCACACCGGAACAGGCCGCACCGTTGGCCAAAGCGGCTGGGGTTTTCTGCAGCCGGGTGGGTTTGTTTGTTAACCCTACTGCAGATCAGGTCCGTGACACCTTGCGCCAGGTATCGCTCGATCTTCTGCAGTTTCATGGCGATGAATCACCTGAGTTCTGTGCCGGGTTCGACCGTCCGTGGATCAAGGCGCTGCGGGTGCAGGACACTGCTTCCCTGTTGCAGTCGTTGGGACACTACCAGCAGGCCGATGGCGTGATTCTCGACGCCTACAAACCCGGGGTGCCGGGCGGGACCGGGGAAACCTTTCAATGGACGCTCATCCCTGAACAATGGAGACGCCGTATAGTCTTGGCCGGAGGGCTCACGCCGGCCAACGTGAATGAAGCAGTCTGTACCATCAGACCGCAGGGCGTAGACGTCAGTGGCGGCATTGAGGCTGAAAAAGGCCTGAAATCGCCGCAGAAGATGACTGAATTTATGCGCCAGGTAACCCTGGCCGATGCAGGAAGAAATCACCCATGACAACGAATACCGAAGATTATCATGCGCATCCTGATGCGACGGGCCACTTTGGCCCCTACGGCGGGCGTTTTGCCTCCGAAACCCTGATGGACGCGTTGGACGAACTGTCTGCCATGTACACCAAGCTGAAAGACGATCCGGATTTTCGTCGCCAGTTTGATCAGGATCTGGCCCAGTACGTGGGTCGCCCGTCGCCACTGTATCTGGCAGAGCGTCTGACCGAAAAATGGGGTGGGGCGGATATCTACCTGAAACGTGAAGATCTGAACCACACCGGTGCCCATAAGATCAACAACACCATTGGTCAGGCCTTACTGGCTAAGTACAGCGGCAAGCCACGGGTGATCGCCGAAACCGGCGCTGGCCAGCACGGCGTGGCAACGGCCACCGTGGCGGCCCGTTTGGGCCTGAAATGCGTGGTTTACATGGGCGCCGAAGATGTAGAGCGTCAGAAGCTGAACGTTTATCGGATGCGTTTGTTGGGCGCTGAGGTGGTGTCGGTTACGTCCGGTTCGCGCACCCTGAAAGACGCCATGAACGAAGCCATGCGCGACTGGGTCACCAATGTCGATGATACTTATTACATCATTGGCACTGCGGCCGGTCCGCACCCCTATCCGACGCTGGTGCGTGACTTCAATTCAATTATCGGCCGTGAGGCGCGGCGCCAGATACTGGAGCAGACCGGTGAACTACCGGATGCACTGGTCGCTTGCGTCGGTGGCGGGTCAAATGCCATTGGTCTGTTCTGGGAATTTTTGAACGACAAGGATGTTAAAATATACGGTGTTGAGGCCGGGGGTCTCGGCCTGGACGGTGATCAGCATGCCGCCCCGCTGAGTAAGGGCCGCCCGGGTGTTCTGCATGGTAACCGGACCTACATCATGGCCAACGACGATGGCCAGATCAGTGCAACCCATTCGGTTTCTGCCGGTCTGGATTACCCGGGTGTCGGGCCCGAGCACGCCTGGTTGAAAGATTCGAATCGAGCGCAATATGTTGCCATTACTGACGATGAAGCTCTGGCTGCGTTTCGCGAACTGACCCGCACCGAAGGCATTATGCCCGCGCTCGAAAGTGCCCATGCAGTTGCCTATGCCAAGAAACTCGCTACCCAGTTGGGCAAAGGCAAGCGCATAATTGTGAATCTGTCCGGCCGGGGTGATAAAGACGTGCACACCGTGGCGGCACTGGATGGTTTGTCTATTTAAGGATCGGTGAGGGCCTGTTACCTGGCCCGTTTCCGCTATCCCATCAAGGAATTGTTATGAGTCGTATTGCTGCTACGTTTGAGCGCCTCAAGTCAGAAGGCCGCAAGGCCCTGATTCCCTTCGTCACCGCCGGAGATCCGCGCCCCGACGTGACCCTGCCACTGATGCATGCGCTGGTGGAGCAGGGCGCCAATATTATTGAGCTGGGCATGCCCTTTTCCGACCCCATGGCTGATGGCCCGGCGATCCAACGGGCCAATGAGCGGGCGCTGGCCAGCGGTATGTCGCTGCGCAAAACGCTGGATATTGTTGCTGAATTTCGCAAAACCGATCAGGATACGCCGGTTGTGTTAATGGGCTACCTGAACCCGGTTGAATGGATGGGCTATGACATTTTTGTCAACGCAGCGCATAACGCCGGTGTAGACGGTTTGCTGATGGTTGATATGCCGCCGGAAGAGGGCGGTGGTATCGTTGCTCACGCCCAGGCCGTCGGCCTGGATCTGATATATCTGGTCACCCCGACGACGACCAATGAACGCTTCGACATTATCTGCAAGCGCAGCACCGGGTGGATCTATTATGTATCACTTAAAGGCATTACCGGTGCCAATACCCTGAATATCGACGAAGTTGCTGAGCGTATGAGCTGGATCGAGCAGCATACCGAGGTGCCAGTCTGTGTTGGTTTTGGTATCCGGGACGGCGAGACAGCGGCTAAGGTAGCAAGCGTATGCGACGGCGTGATCGTCGGTTCGGTGCTGGTGAACGCGATAGAAAGGCTGGAATCTGAATCGGCCATTGAAATTTCGTCACAAGTGTCTAAGTTGTTGGGTGATATGCGCGCCGCCATGGATCGCGCATAATTCTTAATTCGAACATCGAATGATGAGGAAACGATGAGTAGCTGGCTGGACAAAATTGTACCGTCACTGATTCGGTCGGGCGCGAGTCAACGCTCGAGCGTGCCGGAAGGGTTGTGGAAAAAATGCCCGAAATGCAGCGCCGTTCTGTACCGTCCGGAACTGGAACGCAATCAGGACGTCTGTCCAAAATGTGAACATCACATGCGCATCAGTGCGCGGCGGCGTATTGATCTGTTTCTGGATGAAGCCGAACGCGAAGAATTGGCCAATGACGTAATGCCGCGCGACCGCCTTAAATTCCGCGACGGCAAGCGCTACAAGGACCGCCTGGTCGCAGCGCAGAAGGCGACGGGTGAAAACGACGCCATGGTGACGGTTAAGGGCACCCTGGAAGGTCTCCCGGTCGTGATCGCCGCGTTTGATTTCAATTTTATGGGTGGTTCCATGGGGGCCGTGGTTGGCGAGAAATTCGCTCGCGCTGCCCGGGTTGCACTCGAAGAGCGTCGGCCGCTGATCTGTTTCGCCACCTCCGGGGGTGCCCGAATGCAGGAAGCCCTGTTTTCACTGATGCAAATGGCCAAGACCAGCGCCGCCATCGAAAAACTGCGTGAAGCGGGGGTGCCCTACATTTCTGTGATGCTGGATCCCTGTTTTGGTGGTGTGTCGGCCTCGCTGGCTTTGCTGGGCGATGTCAATATCGCGGAGCCTAATGCCCTGATCGGTTTTGCGGGTCCCCGGGTCATTGAACAGACCGTACGTGAGCAGTTGCCGGAAGGCTTTCAGCGCAGTGAGTTTCTGCTTGAGAAAGGCGCGATCGATATGATTCTGCATCGCCACGAGCAACGCGCGCGACTGGCTAGCCTGCTCAAGAAACTGACGCATGTGTCCGCAGCCTGACGCCTCGCTTGATGACTGGTTGAGGTACCTGGAGCACCTGCACAGCCAGGCCATTGATATGGGACTCGACCGCCTCCTGGCGGTCGCGTTACGTCTGGACCTGCCATTGGGGTCAACCGGTCGCCGGCGACCCTTCGTGTTTACCGTGGCCGGCACCAATGGCAAAGGGTCCACCTGCGAGACGCTGCGCCAACTCAGCCTGGCGGCAGGTTGCCGTGTCGGGCTCTATACCTCTCCGCATTTGCATCTGTTCAACGAGCGCGTGCAGATCGATGCCAGCCCAGTGACCGATGCGTGCCTGATCGCCGCCTTCAAGCAGGTTGAACTGGCCCGGGGCGACATCACCCTGACGTATTTTGAGTTTACCACCCTGGCTGCTTTTGTGGTGTTTCAGGCCGCCGATCTTGATGTTTGGGTGTTGGAAGTGGGCCTGGGTGGGCGCCTGGATGCGGTCAATCTGGTGGATCCTGACGTTGCAGTGGTGACCACGGTTGATCTGGATCATGCGGCGTTTCTGGGAACCGATCGTGATCAGATTGGTGTTGAAAAAGCCGGTATTTTCCGCAGCGGTACTGACGCGGTACTCGGCAGTGATGATTTGCCGGAAACAGTCGCTTCCCGTGCGGACGCTCTTGGTGCTCCGGTCTGGTCGCTGGGCATTAGCCATGGCGCCGATGAGTCGGGGCTCTGGTGGACAGAATCGACTGGTATACATCGACTGGATGCCGCTGCGCTGACAACGACGGTGCCGCCCGACAATCTGGTGTCGGCCCGTCAGGCCTTCGCACGGTCGCCGTTTCAGGTAACCGATGCCCAGACATTGGTCGCCTTCAACGCGGTAATTCCGGCTGGCCGATTGCAGAAAATACAGGCGCTGAACTGCGACTGGATTCTGGACGTTGGGCACAATCCACATGCGGCTCGTTATCTGGCGCGCCGCCTGGGCGACCGTCGCTGGCATGTTCTGTTGGGCATGTTGGCAGACAAGGATGTCGAGGCCGTAACCCGGGCGCTGGCACCGATGGCCGCAAGCTGGTCGCTGGCGACCTTGTCGGTACCACGGGGCCTGACCGCAACTGAACTGAACGCCAGGGCGACAGTCAGCCCGGCCCGGTGCTATGATTCCGTTGCCGCAGCGGTGGCAGCCGCCCCGGCCGAGGCTGAGGGGCTGCCCATTTTGGTCTGTGGTTCCTTTTTTACCGTCGCCGAGGCGTTAACTGCACTGACGCAATAACCGGATACAGACGGCGTCTGATCCATCGTGGTGTTAACTGGAGCAAGGTTTGGACGTTCGAATTCAACAGCGCCTTGTCGGGGCGCTGGTCATAGTGGCACTGGTGTTTCTGATTGTTCCTGTCGTACTCGACGGGGATGGTCGCATCCCGGAAAAAATTACCCAGATCCCTCCCAAGCCCAAGCGACCGGATGTGTCTCATATTCGAGTGGCGGAACCGGTGGCCGATGTGTTGCCCGCCCTGCCTGATCCGCCGGCAGAAACTGATTCGGAACCGGCTGGGAACAACCCGGCGGCGGCTGATTCCGCTGCGGATGACGCCGAAGTGCCAGATACCACGGCAGACGTGGCACCGGCGGTTGAGCCTGGCAGTCGTGCCTGGAGTGTTCAGGTGGCAAGTTTTCGCGACAGTACCAAGGCAGCTGAATTACGCGATCAACTGCGTGAGCGATCTTACGATACCTACGTGAACGAGGTGTTATTGTCGGATGGCTCTGTCTTTACCCAGGTGCTGGTAGGGCCAGACGGCGATCTGGAACGGGTGCGCCATCTGCAGGAGCGCATTCTGCAGCAGACCGGTCTTCAGGGTCTGGTGGTGCGGTATCAACCCTGAGTCGGGCAGAGGTCCGTCGCGCGATGACGAGTGCAGTTCACAATCGAAGCGGGTCTGTTAGAATGCCCGCGATTTCAGATTAGGATCACTATGACCGCCATCGACTGGACCATTCTGGTCATCCTCATTGTTTCCTCCCTGATCAGCCTTAAACGCGGCTTTACCAAGGAGGCGTTATCGCTGGCAACCTGGATCGTGGCGCTGGTCATTGCCCGGTTATTCAGTGACAAGCTCGCGGTGGTCATGGTCGGGCTGATTCAATCTGACGCCTGGCGCTATACGGCCGCTTTCGCGATTCTTTTTGTCGCCACCCTGATTGTTGGCGCCCTGATCAACCATTTGCTCGGTGAATTCGTCCGTATCACCGGCCTAACCGGAACCGACCGGGTGCTGGGTATGGTGTTTGGCCTGTTACGTGGACTGGTCGTTGTCGTTGCATTGCTGGCATTGGGGCGGTTGTTTGCACTCGATCAATTCTGGCAGGATTCGCTGCTGGTACCCTTCTTCGAACCGGTGATCAGTTGGACCGGTGAATACATCAATAAAGCATCCAATGCCATTTTGTCGGTCGGAGGTGAGTAAGCCATGTGCGGTATAGTGGGCATTGTCAGTGATTCTGCCGTTAATCAACAGCTGTATGATGCCTTGACGGTATTGCAGCACCGGGGGCAGGATGCCGCAGGTATCGTAACCGAAGACGCGGGGCGGTTTTACCTGCGCAAGAGCAATGGGCTGGTGCGTGATGTGTTTCGCATCAACCACATGCAACGACTGACTGGCAGCATCGGCATCGGCCATGTGCGTTACCCGACAGCCGGGTCATCCAGCACAGCGGAAAGCCAGCCATTTTACGTCAATTCACCCTACGGCATCGTACTGGCCCATAACGGCAACCTGACCAACTCGGCCGAACTCAATACCGCGCTCTACCAGTCTGATTTGCGCCACGTGAACACCACCTCGGATTCCGAGGTACTGCTCAACGTCTTCGCGCACGAGTTGCAGTTGCAGGGCAAGCTGCAGCCGGGGGCAGACGATATTTTTGCCGCCGTGGCGGCGGTGCATAGACGCTGCCGGGGTGGGTACGCGGCGGTTGCGATGATTTCCGGTTATGGCCTGGTGGCATTTCGCGACCCCTTTGGCATTCGCCCGCTGGTGATTGGCCAGCGTACCCGCGAAGCTGGTGGTACCGATTATATGATCGCTTCCGAGAGTGTGGCGCTGGATGTGCTGGGCTATAAGCTCATGCGCGATGTGCACCCCGGCGAGGCCGTTTACATCGATCCCAACGGACAGTTGCATACACGCCAGTGTGCGGACAACCCGCAGTTGTCACCCTGCATGTTTGAGTTTGTCTACTTCGCCCGTCCGGACTCGATCATCGACGGAATTTCGGTCTACAAAGCCCGGCTGCGCATGGGCGATGCCCTGGCCGACAAGATCAGCCGGGACTGGCCAGACCATGATATTGATGTGGTTATCCCGATTCCGGACACCAGCCGCACCAGCGCTTTGCAACTGGCGAACCGGCTCGGTGTGCATTACCGGGAAGGCTTTATGAAGAACCGGTACATCGGCAGAACCTTTATCATGCCGGGGCAGAAACAACGCCAGAAATCCGTGCGCCAGAAGCTTAATGCCATTGGCCTGGAGTTCAAGGGCAAGAACGTTTTATTGGTCGACGATTCCATTGTGCGGGGCACCACCTGTAATGAAATCATCGAAATGGCCCGCGATGCCGGTGCCAAGAAGGTGTATTTCGCCTCTGCGGCCCCTGAGGTGCGCTATCCCAATGTGTACGGAATCGATATGCCGGCCGCTGATGAGCTGATCGCGCATGGTCGCGACAATGAGCAGATTCGAAAAATGATTGGAGCCGACAAGCTGATCTATCAGGAGCTTGAAGATTTACGTCAGGCCGTGCAATCTCATAAGGCGGACGTGCGTTCATTTGATTGCTCCGTATTCGACGGAAAATACGTAACGGGTGACATCGACAGTGACTATCTGGCCGCACTGGAAGCCCTGCGCAATGATGCTTCCCAGGGTGAGCGGCGCAGCACCGATGATGAAACACCCATGGTCGATTTACACAACGATAACTGAACGGCACCACGCGCAGGGCCGCTACCGGCGTGGCAGGTCACAATCACTTTTAAGCACTGGGGACTCAGATGACCGATTCGCGCGAAGACGCCATCAACAAGGCCCGGCCAGCTACCCGTGCTGTGCGCGGTGGCTATCGACATACGGCTGAAATGGAGCATTCCGAAGCGCTGTTCATGACGTCGTCTTATGTGTTTGATAGCGCCGCCGACGCAGCTGCGACCTTTTCGGGTGACAGGGAAGGTAACGTATATACACGCTATACCAATCCGACGGTTCAGTCGTTCGAAGCACGTCTGGCCCTGCTTGAAGGTGGTGAGGCCTGTGCGGCGACCAGCTCGGGCATGGCCGCCATTTTCAGTGTATGCATGGCGTTCCTGAAAAGCGGAGACCACTTAGTCTCTTCGCGCAGTATTTTTGGTTCGACCAATGTGGTGTTCAACCGCTATCTGGAGCGGTTTGGTGTGTCCACTACCTACGTTGACCCTAAAGATGTCGATGCCTGGCAGGCGGCGATACAGCCCAATACCCGGTTATTGTTTCTGGAAACACCGTCGAACCCCCTATCTGAAGTAACCGATCTTGAAGCCGTGGCGGCCATCGCCCGCAAGGCCAATGCACTGCTGATTGTAGATAACTGCTTCTGCACACCGGCGTTGCAACGCCCGCTCGAGCTGGGTGCCGATATGGTGATTCACTCGGCCACCAAGTTTATCGACGGGCAGGGCCGTGCTCTGGGAGGCGCCGTCGTGGGTCGTCAGGAACAGATCAGTGAGATCATTGGCTTTTTGCGCAGCGCAGGCCCGAGCATGAGCCCTTTCAACGCCTGGATCTTCCTGAAAGGTCTGGAGACGCTCGATCTGCGTATGAAACAGCATTGCGCCAATGCACAAGCACTGGCGGAGTGGTTGGAACGCCAGCCCGCGGTGACCCAAGTGCATTACCTGGGATTGCCGTCACACCCGCAGCACGCTCTGGCCAGGCGCCAGCAATCCGGATTTGGCGGCGTACTTAGTTTCGTGGTTCAGGGCGGGCAGGAGGCCGCCTGGTCGGTCATCGATGCGACGCGCATCCTGTCGATCACCGCGAACCTGGGCGATACCAAGACCACCATCACTCACCCCTATACCACCACTCATGGTCGGGTGGATGAAGCCACCAAACTGGCAGCGGGTATTGTGCCCGGTTTGATTCGTATCGCGGTGGGGCTGGAAGACGTTGAAGACATGAAAGACGATCTTGCTCGCGGCTTGAAGGCACTGGGCTGATACTCGACCGACACTTAAGCAATTAATATAAGGAATGCACTGCATGACCGATATCGCCACGGTAACCCAACAGCTGCTGGCTCAGGCTGGCAAGGTGGTGTCCGGTAAGGATGAGGTGGTGCGTCTGGCCTGGGTGGCGATTCTGAGTGACGGTCATGTGTTGCTAGAAGACTTGCCCGGCGTTGGCAAGACTTCTCTGGCTCAGACTCTGGGCCGGTTGTTGTCTCTGGATTATCAGCGGGTGCAATTCACGTCGGATTTGCTGCCGGCTGATGTTATCGGTGCCCAGGTGTATCGGCGCGAGCAGGAGGCGTTTCAGTTTCATCCTGGCCCGGTGTTTACCCAGTTGTTGTTGGCTGACGAGCTGAACCGGGCTACGCCCAAGGCTCAAAGCGCCTTGCTGGAGGCGATGGAAGAAGGGCAGGTCAGCTCCGATGGAGTGACTCATGCCTTGCCGGTGCCGTTTCATGTGATCGCTACGCAGAACCCGCAAAGCCAGGCCGGTACCTATCCGTTACCGGAATCCCAGCTAGACCGCTTTTTTATGCGACTGAGTCTTGGCTATCCCGATCTCGAATCTGAGAAAGGCCTGCTCAGCGGCACACGCGGGCGATCCCAACTGGCGGATCTCAAACCCATACTGACCACTGAACGGCTGCAAACGTTTAAAACTGAGGTTGAGGCCGTGAAAGCCTCCGATGCGGTGTTGAATTATGTCATGCGCCTGGTTCATAGCTCGCGAGAATCTGGCCTGTGTCGGCTTGGGTTGTCGCCACGCGGTGCTCTGGCACTGATGACCGCTGCGCGGGCCATGGCATTGGTGGAAGGGCGCCGGTATGTGATGCCCGACGACGTACAGCGCGTTTTTCCGGCCGTGGCCGGGCATCGGATTCAGGGTCAGCGTGAACACGACACAGCTGTGCTGGTGCAGCGGATTCTGGACGAAGTGGATGTTATCGCAGCCTGAGGCCGCTTTGTGATGCGCTGGCCAACCCCGGTACAGCGTCGCCTGGATGCCTGGGTGCAGCGTCGACTGCCTCCAGGTCGTGAAGTGACGCTCAAGCAATCCCGTATCTTCATCGTACCGACCCGCCAGGGTCTGCTGATGCTGGGTCTGGCATTGGTTGTTTTGCTGCTGGCGATCAATTTTGAAAGTTCTCTCAATTATGCCCTGGGTTTTTGGCTGATCGCCATGCTCTGGGCGGCCGTGCACCTGACCTATCGCAATCTGTCCGGGCTGGTGGTGCGGGCGGAGCAGGCCAGTCTGGTCGAAGCAGGGGAGAACGCCACCTACTCATTATTGCTGAGCTCTTTCCGGACACGGTACCGGGGGCCGCTCGAATTTCATCATGATGACTGGGGGCAGATCGGTGTGGAAATGGACGGGCGTGATACCCCGGTCACCCTGAGCCGTCCGACGACCCGGCGCGGACGCCAGCCACTGCCAAGATTCAGACTGGAAAGCCGTTATCCCTTTGGCCTGATAGTAGCCTGGTCGCACATCAAAATGGATCTGGACGCCTGGGCCTATCCCGAACCTGTTGAACAGCCACTTCAGCCCGTCGGCACCGAGCCGGATGGCGAGGTCAGCAACGATCATTTCATCAAGACCGGAACCGAAGACTTTCACTCGTTACGTGAGTATCAGGCGGGCGATTCAGTACACCGAATGCATTGGCCTTCCTTTTCACGGGGTGAACTGGTGGTAAAACATTTTGTTGATTACCAGGCGGCGGATCAGTGGCTGGACTGGGATGCATTCCCGGGTATTGCGATCGAACTGCGGTTGTCGGCGCTGGCCTGGCACATGAACCGCTGTCATCAACAGGATCGGCCTTTTGGTTTGCGTCTGCCAGACCATGAGATAGCTCCAGACAAGGGTCAGCGACATCTGGAGCGATGCCAGCGTGCACTGGCGGAATTTGGAGAGGTGATATGACCCAGTATGTGCCCGTCATGCGTCGGGTGATGCCGCTGTCTGTATTATGGGTGTTACTGTTGGTGCAGGGCATTATGGTGTTGCCATTCCTGTTCTATTTACCGCTCTGGCTGGGGGCAGTATTTGGGTTGGTGCTCATGTGGCGCTGGCGCGTGACACACGGGGAGATGCGTCAGGCACCGCGCAGCCTGATCATTCTGGCCATTCTGGTGGGCATTGGTGGTCTGTTGCTCAGTGGGCTGAGAGCCTACAACCTGGACAGCGCCGTTGCCCTGTGTGTATTGGGCTACTTGCTTAAATCGCTGGAAGTCATGCGTCGTCGTGACGGTATTTTCCAGGTGTATCTCGGGTATTTTCTGACCGGTATTTTCCTACTGTACAACTACACGCCAGACGGGGCTCTGCTCGCCGTTATCATGGTGCTCGCCAATACCCTGGCACTGCACGCGATTACCGCAGACCATACATTTCGCTGGAAGCGCGGAACGAAGCTGAGCCTGGCGCTGATGGTCGCGGCGATACCTATCATGATCGTGGGTTTTCTGTTTTTTCCGCGTTTGCCGCCGCTGTGGTCCATCCCCAATGATGAGCGTGGCGTTCAGACCGGCATGTCCGATCAGGTTGACCCTGGCAGTATCGCCTCGCTGGCCCAGAGCACGGCGCCAGCCTTTCGGGTCCAGTTCGAGGGTGAGCTGCCACCACGCCAACAATGGTACTGGCGGGGCACGACACTGGGTGATTTTGATGGCCGTAGCTGGCGTGCCCATTTTCGTGATCGAAATCGTTTTCAGTGGCCACGCGGTCAGTTACCCTTGGCAACACCGGATGCAGAGCGTTATGACTACTCGGTGGTGCTTGAGGCCACGCAGCAACACTGGCTGTATTTTCTGGACTGGCCCACGCAAATACGCGGTGAGGATGTTTTTGTCTTGCCCGATGGTCGTGCCGCTCGCCGCAATAGCCTGAGCCAGACCTACCGCTACGAGGCGCAATCAGCATCGGATGTTGACTGGTTCGATGAAGTTGGCTTGCAGTATTATCAGCGCTTGCCAAATCAGGGGAATGAGGCGTTGCGACAGTGGGGGCTCGCGCAGCGCGACGCAGCGGGGTCTGATGTGGCTTACCTGGAGGCCATTCTGGCGCATATTCGAAATGAGCCGTTTCGATATACTTTGCGGCCACCGTTGTATCCGTCGGCCGACAGTCTGAGTGACTTCTGGTTCGATGGCCGGGCTGGTTTTTGCTCGCATTACGCCAGTGCGGTGGCCTATTTGGCCCGTGTAGCTGACATTCCATCGCGTCTGGTGGGCGGCTACCTGGGTGGCAGCTATAATGAAAATGGTAATTATATTCAGGTTCGTCAAATGGAAGCCCACGTCTGGGTTGAAGTCTGGCTCAACGGCCGGTGGCAGCGTATCGACCCTACAGCCGCAGTAGCGCCGGGCCGGACTGATACCAACCTGGACGATTGGCTCAGTGCAGACAACCCGTCGGATTTGCCCTTTGGGGTGCGTGTTGGTCGAAACCTGGGGCCGGTCAATGAATTACGGTTTTGGTGGGATTCGGTGCAGTACCAATGGCAGGTATCGGTGTTGAATTACCAGCAAAGCAACGCCCTGGGATTGCTGGAAGCGCGTTTCGGTCGCATAAACCCCTGGCATGCAGCCGTGTTTATGACCATTTTTCTTGGCGTTCTGGGAGTATTAATGGCCTGGTTTACCGGTCTGTTACACCTTCCCAGGCGTCAGGCCGAACCCTGGGCCAGCCTGGGTAAGTTAGAACGACAATTAGGCGCAAGACGCACCGGTGAGACGGTTGCCGATTTTATGGCCCGACTTGCCCTTGAGCATCCGGGTCAGCGGGAAGCGTTGGCACGATTGGCACAACTGATAGATACTTTGGCCTATGATCCTCAGGCTAACCTGGATGCGTCACGACGCCGCGAGCTCAATCAGCGAGTTGAAGCTTGCCTGAAATGAGTCGCCGAAACTCGGATAGGGCGGTGATTTCGAATCTCCATATATAGCGTTTAAAATCACTCTCTGTGAAAAATATTATTCGAATCCCGCAGTACTAAAATTCCGTAACTCCCTTTCAAGTTCTTTGGTCGCATTCGCGGGTTTTGTTACCGGATATTTCGGGACAGGCTGATGCTGGCTGCTTTCCAGTCCATTTTTTGCTGGCCTTTGTGATTCAGCACCGGATAAATATTTCAGTTTCCAGATCACTTTGTGGTAATTAACTTTCAATCCGCCATGGTCTCTGTATAAGCTGTCAAATAATGACAATTATTTCCTGACAAAGCATCTCGTACCACAGGCTCACCTGCTCTAGAATCCGTCCCAACCCGGATGATATCGGGATTTGAAACTACCAATTATTCTGTGACAACCCGCTCTGGTTGTCCGGACTCAACGACCCAATCACCTGGAAAGAGGACTGAGTGTGAATCAAGCCGCCGTCGATCAGACCCTGCTGCGCTGGCAGGAAAAGGAAGCCCTGGCCGAAGCCATGATCCCGATCATCGGGCGTCTGTACCGTAAGAACAACGTGATTACGTCGATCTATGGTCGTCAGATCATCAATCAGTCCGTTATACAATTGTTAAAAACCCATCGCTTTGTTCGCCAGGTGGAAGGCCATGAATTGTCGGTCAATGAGACTCTGGGGGTGCTGGAAATTATTGACGAAATGAAGCTGGCGCCGGCGCACATCGACATCGGTAAACTGGCGCTCAAACACAAGTCCCAGGCCATGGGTACGCCGTTACGGCATTTTCTGGAAGGCGAGCTGGCCGACCTGAAAGACGGCTACGACGCGAATGCGCGCTACCAGGCGCCGGCGAAAGACGTTGTATTGTACGGCTTTGGCCGTATCGGCCGGCTGCTGGCTCGGATTTTGATTGAAAAAGCGGGCGGTTCACCTCTGCGCCTCAGGGCCATTGTTGTTCGCCCGGGGGGTACCGATGATGATCTGGTAAAGCGTGCCAGTCTGCTGCGTCGCGATTCGGTTCATGGCAGTTTTGAAGGCACTATCACCGTCGATGCAGAGCACAACACCCTGGTGGTGAACGGCACTGCCATTCAGGTTATCTATGCCAAATCGCCAGCCGATGTTGATTACACCCAATACGGCATACGCGATGCCATTGTGGTCGATAACACCGGCATGTGGCGCGACCGCGACGGGCTTGGTCAGCACTTGAACTGCCCGGGTGCCAGCCGGGTTCTGCTGACTGCGCCGGGCAAGGGTGACATTAAAAACATCGTTCATGGCATCAACGATGCGTCGCTGACTGAGGCCGATACCATTGTCTCCGCCGCGTCCTGTACCACCAACGCCATTACGCCGGTTCTGAAAGCACTGAACGATGAATTCGGCATCGAAAACGGCCACGTTGAAACAGTTCACAGCTACACCAACGATCAAAACCTGATCGACAACTTCCACAAAGGTGAGCGCCGTGGCCGCAGTGCACCACTGAACATGGTGCTGACTGAGACTGGCGCCGCCAAAGCCGTTGCCAAAGCCTTGCCGGTGCTGGAAGGCAAACTGACCGGCAATGCCATTCGGGTGCCGACACCGAATGTGTCGATGGCGATTTTGAACCTGAATCTTGAGCGGGAAACCACGCGAGACGATCTGAACGATTATCTGCGTCATGTGGCCCTGTATTCAGACCTGAACAAACAGATCGACTACACCAATTCGCCCGAAGCAGTGTCGTCGGATTTTGTCGGCAATCGTAAAACCGGCATCGTCGACAGTGGTGCGACCATCGTGACCGGCAAGCGGGCAGTGGTCTACGTCTGGTACGACAACGAAGCAGGCTACAGCGCCCAGGTCGTGCGCACCATTCACGACATGGCCGGCATTCATTACCAGATATACCCGAAAACGGTTTAGAAAATAGAACCAATGGTCTCCACCCTTCGGTCGATTGCCCTCGACCGGAATACAAACCCTGCTGTTGGCAGGGTTTTTTTTGGGGGCCTTGTAATGGCGGGGTGTTCATTGAACGGCAGGGTGCTCAAACGAATAACACGGTAAACCCGGATTCACTGTGGCTCTTGGTGCCGGAGGGCCGGAACCGGTATACTGCCGCCCTTTCTCAAGGCATAAGAGACACCATGGCTATGACTAAGATCCGCACCCGTATCGCTCCGTCGCCGACCGGCGACCCGCACGTTGGCACGGCCTACATTGCCCTGTTTAATCGTGCTTTTGCCAAGAGCCAGGGCGGTGATTTCATTCTACGCATTGAAGACACAGACCAGGTGCGATCAACGCCAGAGTCCGAAGCCGCGATCCTCAATTCGTTGAACTGGCTGGGGTTAAGCTGGGACGAAGGTCCCGATTGCGGTGGTCCACACGGGCCCTATCGCCAAAGCGACCGCAAAGCGATATACCAGGATCACGCCGAAACCCTGCTTGAGAACGGTCATGCTTTCCATTGTTTTTGCACCGCTGAACGCCTCAACGAGATGCGCAAACACCAGCAGGAGCAGGGACTGTCGGGCTACGATGGTCACTGCCTGAACCTCGGTGAGGAAGCGGTCAACACTCGTCTGCAAGCCGGTGAGCCTTCGGTCGTACGAATGAAAGTGCCGCAGACTGGTCAGTGCGAAGTCGCAGATTTGCTGCGCGACCCGATTGCCATCGAATGGTCGCAGATCGACATGCAGGTATTGCTCAAATCAGACGGTATGCCAACCTACCACCTGGCCTGTGTGGTCGATGACCACCTGATGGAAATCAGCCACGTATTGCGTGGCGAGGAGTGGATTTCCTCAACACCGAAGCAGATTCTGTTGTATCAGTACTTCGGCTGGGAACCACCGGTGTTTTGTCATTTGCCGCTGTTGCGCAATGCTGATAAATCGAAACTGAGCAAGCGCAAGAACCCAACATCGATCGATTACTACCACAGCCTCGGCATTCTGCCGGAAGCGCTGATCAACTTCCTCGGCATGATGGGCTGGACCATGCCCAACGGCGAAGAAAAGTTCACCCTGGATGACATGATTGCCAACTTTGACGTGAAACGTATTTCGCTAGGCGGACCAGTGTTTGACCCGGAAAAACTAGACTGGTTGAACGGTCGCTACCTGCGCGAAGACCTCACGCCGGAGCAACTGCTGCAGCGTCTGCTCGACTGGAAATTCAATGCCGACTACGTCAGCCGTTTTATGCCGCTGGTTCAGCAACGCATTGAGCGCCTGAGTGATGTAGCGCCACTGGCCCAGTTTTTCTTCCAGGGCATGCCAACACTGACACCGGCGAGTTTTGAATCCGTAAAACTGGATGAAGACACGCTGAAGAAAACCCTGCAGCTGATTCTCTGGAAGCTGGAAGCCCAGCGTCACTGGGGCAAAGATAACATCATGGCCGATGTAAAAGCCGTAGCCGACCACCTTGAGCTGAAAATGCGCGATGTCATGGCGCCGCTGTTCATCGCCATCACCGGATCGGCAGCCTCGGTCTCGGTATTGGACGCCATGAACATCCTCGGTCCGGACATGACCCGGGGACGCTTGCGCCACGCCATCGAGGTTCTGGGCGGTCTGGGCAAGAAGAAACTGAAAAGCCTGGAAAAGGAACTGTCTGCCATCGGCTAAGGCCGACGGTGCCCGGGTGCAAGTTGTTGAATTAAAAGCAAAAACAGCTTGACACCCGGCGGGGCGATTCCTATTATTGCGCGCAATTCGAGGTGATGCCTTAGAGGCTGTCTGAGAATTACCTGGAAAACACCGAGAAATCGGGGCTATAGCTCAGCTGGGAGAGCGCCTGCATGGCATGCAGGAGGTCTGCGGTTCGATCCCGCATAGCTCCACCAAATTCTTTAAAAAAACCGGTCCTCGCGACCGGTTTTTTTATGGGTGCGGCGTCGAGGATCAGTTCCTGGCAGTGGCGTCGGCGCCGAACTGGGTATGCCTCTGCCAGGGTCGGCGTAAACCCGTCCGTGGGGCCAAGGCTTCGGCATCCATGCCTCAGACTACCCTGGCAGAGGCATACCCAGCCCGGAGCCTAAAACTGTGCCATAGCTGTGAGTGTGCTAATTTGCATCTGGATCATCATCCATAAAGCCTTTGGTATTCTCCCTGCAGTAGCACATAAGGTCTGCTTGGGCCGGCAAAGGCGTAGAGGTGACTCACCTGCAACCTCCCCAGATAACTCATGGTAGGCCAACCACTGGCACCAAAACTCACCACATCCAATTCCGCAACCTAAGCAACAACCGTTCGGGTTCTGACAGCTCGGCGCGCTCGGCCAGTAATTCGGCGAGCAGCTCAGGTCGGTCGGTGATGATGTTGTCGACGCCCTGATCGATCATTCTCGACATGCTGCGACGGTCGTTGACCGTCCAGACGTGAATCTCCTGGTGTTGCTGGCGTACGTTGCTGATGCGGGCGGGGCTGATCAGCGCATCTCGCAGTGCCAGTACATCAAAGGGTTGTCCATCGATCGAACCGATTACTGAATGGACCAGCAGGCTGGTGCGTAATTCGGGAGCCAGTAGTTGTGCCTGGCGCAGCACGGCGGGTTCGAGCGCGGCGAACAAGGTCTGATCGATCATGTCTTCCTGTTCTAGCGTTTCTATTACCTTGCGCACCAGCCCCGGGCTTTGTGGGCTGGCTTTCACTTCCAGATAGAGAGTTGCGCGGCCGCGCATCAGGTCAATGGCCTCGACGAGGGTGGGGATTCGGGTGCCCTCAAACGCCGGGCTAAACCAGCTGCCCGCATCCATTGCCTGTATTTCGGCAAGGGTGAGGTTCCAAACATCTCTCGGGTCACCGGCGACGCGCAACAGGTCTTTGTCGTGCAATAGTACCAGATGGCCATCGGCGGTCTGCCGTACGTCCAGTTCGACATAGTCGGCGCCGTCATCAATGGCATACTCAATAGCCGCCAGTGAATTGTCCGGAGCTTTCAGCGAGCTGCCTCTGTGGGCGGTAATCGCGATATCTTCCGGTGTATTCCAGCTATTGAACACAAACCCGACTTGTATCAGCGCCAACAGCACGACGATAAGTTCGATCCCCCAGGCCAGCACGCCTACCTGCCTGGGTTCCGGATCCGGTGGCAGGCCAACATGGCGGCCCTGGCCGCGTTGATACAACTTCAGAATTACCAGACTGTTCAGGCTGACGCCAATGAAGCCTGCCGCTACCGCGAGCACGGCATAGATGATAATCAACAGGATCATGACCGGGATCAGCAGGCTGTAAAACTCGGGCAGAATGGCCAGCAACCCCTTGGCCATCCCTTCGAACACCAGTGCCAGAATCACCGGCAGCAGGGCAACACCGCCGCCTGCTGTCAGTAACAGGGCAGCAATGTTGAGTCGTGCACCCCGGCTGAGTTGCGCACTGCGCTTCAGAGCCTGGCGCGGCGGTAATTCTTCCAGCAGCAGGATCGGCAATGCCAGCACCCAGCGCAGATAGAGACTGCCATTAACCACCGCCATAATTGCAAACATCGCGCCCATGATCGCCAGAAAGCCCCAGTAGGCGGGTGGCTTTTCGGTGATCACGTAATACAAATCGTAATCGGTCAGCAGGGTGTTGAACGACAGAATGATGATGAGCAGAAAGGGGGCGGCCACCAGCAATTGCACGAACACCTGAATACCGGCCAGACGAAGCAGTCTGGGCAGTCGGTGGGCAACCCGCCAGAGCGCACTGGCGGAGGTGTGAAAGCGATTGTCACGACCGTGCGAGACAATCAGCATCATGCCCGCGTGCTGCAGAAACACGGCCACAATTGCCAGTGTGCCAGACACCAGGATCCACAACAGGCCCGCCGGTGATATCAGAAACCTGGCCAGATCAACATTGCTGATCAGCGAGGCGTCGGCAAGGTTGACCAAAACCGATAACAGCCAGCCTGAAACAGGCGACAACAGACTGAAGGCCAGGATGGTAAAATAAACGTGAAACGCCAGCAGGGGACGCCGGTGATAACGCAGGCTGGCTAGCGCATGACGAAACAGATGTCGGTTGGTAACCATAGCCTCCCGGCAAAATACAGTCGATATAGCGGTTGATTCAGCAATAAAATCAGCGATTTTAGAACCCAAACTATACCTGATCGGGATGAAAACGTCTCCGCTTCGGTGGGTAGGTGGTATCGTTGCATTCGTCAGTTGAAAAAACCGCAAACAGGAGAATACCGCTTTGGTAATGCAGGGCTCATTTCAGGTAAGGCGGGTGCTGGTGAGCGTTATTCTGGCGATTGTGATCGTGCCTCTGGCCGTTGCCGATCGCTTCGGCCTGGCACTTTCACCGGCACAGCTGGATTGGGTTGGGGCCCGAATATACCAGAACGAATGTGCCAGTAGAGCGGAATGTCTGGTGCACTGGAACGAAGGCGAGGCCTTTCCGTCCCTGGGTATCGGGCACTTTATCTGGTATCCCACCGGTGTGGACGAGCCTTTTGTGGAAAGTTTTCCCGCCTGGGTTCAGTTTGCGCTGGACGCGGTAGATCCGGTACCTCAGTGGCTGACAGAGCTAACCCCGATGGACGCTCCCTGGCCGAACCGAAACCAGTTTCTGGCGGTTGAAAACGATGCGCGCCTGGCGACATTGCGTGACTGGCTGGTCGACTCCCAAGGCCTACAAGTGGCCTTTATTCTGGCTCGGGCACAGGCATCACTGGAGCGAGTGATTGAGGCGGCGCCTGTTGAACAGCAAGCTCGGTTGTCGGGCTATCTGGCCGCCCTCACCGCCACGCCCGGAGGCAGCTACGCACTGATCGATTATGTGAATTTCAAAGGCGAGGGGTTGGCACCCGGCGAGGCCTATCAGGGTGAGGGGTGGGGCGTGTTGCAGGTGTTGCAGCAGATGACTTGGTACCCGGAGCACAGGGCCCTGGACGCCTTTCGCCAGGCCGCCGCCGATGTGCTGACCCGAAGAGCGGCCAATGCGCCCCGGGCTATCGAACGGGATCGCTGGTTACCTGGCTGGCTAAACCGTCTTGAGACGTATAGGGAACCTCCTTCATAGCGTTTGCCAGAAAATGGTCGACCAAGCCCACCTTTTGACTGAGGCGCCTAGACCTAACCGGGTGTTCGAGTTACCTCTGCATTCTGCCTGTATTTTTCAAAATGCCTTCTATACTGAGGTTCGGTTCAGTCACGTCCGTTTTTACGGTTGGCAGAGCTGTGTCTAAAACGACGTCGTAGGCCAGGTTGATGATCAATAGAAGGTGAAGAATCCAAAAAAATGACATAAAAACATCACATTCTTGTCATATTTATATTAGATTCTATATTGAACGCTTGTTCAACAAAGCGCGTTCAGTCAACTTCGTGCCATACATGCACTGATTCCATGCACTGATTCAAAGATACAGCGTGCAAAGACTGCTTGATAGAACGACTACTCAGAGAACGACAACCGTTATAGAAAAACAACAGGAGTGGGACCATGACCTTTACAAGACGGAAGTTTATAAAAACATCCATGGCCGCTGGCGCGATTGCCGCCAGTCCCTTCTACATCAATCGGGCCCTGGCCGAGAGCCAGGAGCTGCGGATCTACGCCTGGGCCGGCTACATCACCGATGAAATGCTGAACGATTTTCGTGAGAAGACCGGCATCAACGCAACCTTCACACCCTACGGCACCAACGATGAACTGATGAACAGCCTGCGCGCCACCGACGGGTCGGGTTTCGACATCATTATGCCGACGGTTGACCGGGTACCGGGCTATGTGGATTTTGACCTGGTGCAGGCGCTGGACACCAGCCGCATCAACTGGGACGGCGCTCTGGAAAGCTCGATCGAAGGCTCAGAAGTAGGTGGCGTGGTCAATGGTGAGCGTTATTTCGCACCGTCCGACTGGGGCACCGAGGCCATTGCTTACCACACCGATTATTCCAGTATCAACCGTAACAATCTGAGCTATGGCGATTTGTGGAATCCCGACCACGGCACCGGTGTTACTGTGCGCGGCCACTCGGCGCTGATCGGTATCGGCCTGTGGCTGGAGCAGCAGGGCCGTCTGCCGTTCCCATTGCTGGATATGTTCCAGGGTGAAGCGGCTGCCCGTGCCAACTTTGACGAAATTCTGAAGGTGGCCGTTGAGCACAAAGGTATGATCGCCCAGTTCTGGAACACTGAAAACGAAGCTCAGGGTGCATTCCGCACCAACGGCGCCGTCGTTGGACAAACCTGGGACAGTACTGCGTTTAACCTGATCCAGGAAGGTCAGCCGATCGCTTACGCGGCGCCCAAAGAAGGGGCGTTGGCGTGGATGGAAGGTTTCGTTATTCCGAAGAATGCGCAGAACGTCGATGCGGTGTACGAGTTCATTAACTGGTATTACACCCCTGAAGCGGGTGCCATGTTTGTGAAGGCCACCGGTTACAACTCGACGGCTCGCGGTGCAGAAGCCCTGCTGCCGCAGGCAACCAAAGATTTCTTCACCAACTCCTACACAGCGCAGGATCTGGCGAACTTGTGGTGGTGGCCCATCCAGGAACCCTGGTATGTGTCGATCCGCAACGAGTATCAGGACCGGTACTTGTCAGCCTGATCGATCTGAACAGACCCGCTCATGTCAGCGGATTTATAACAGCCCCGCCCAGCGGGGCTTTGGTCGTTCCGGGATGGAAGACCTGACTATTGTAGGTATCAGGGATGCTTAGATAGGAAGTACTGCTATGGACAGTCGAGTCCATCTTGACAACATTTCCATGAAATTCGGCGACTTCACGGCCGTTCAGCCGCTGGATCTGGACATTCAATCCGGTGAGTTTTTCAGTTTTCTGGGCCCGTCGGGCTGCGGTAAAACCACTTTGCTGAACATTGTCAGCGGTTTTCTCACCCCGACCACCGGGGCCGTTAATATTGGTACCGAACCCATGGCCGCGGTGCCTGCCAACAAGCGGCCCACCTCGATGATTTTTCAGAATCTGGCCTTGTTCCCGCTGATGAGCGTGGCGGAAAACATCGAATTCGGTTTGGAAGTGAGAGGCGTTAGTAAGCCTGAACGCCGCAAGGTATCGGACCGGTTGCTGGAACTGGTGGACTTGCGCGGCAGTGGCCAATACCGGATCGACGATCTGTCCGGTGGACAGAAACAACGGGTGGCTATTGCCCGGGCTCTGGCCGTGGAACCTAAAGTCTTGCTGCTGGATGAACCCCTCTCGGCGCTCGACCTGAAACTGCGTCAGCACATGCGTACGGAACTGAAAGAAATTCAGCGGCGCACCGAAATTACCTTCATCTACATTACCCACGATCAGGGTGAAGCCCTGACCATGTCGGACCGGGTCGCGGTTATGTCGGCGGGTCGGTTGCAGCAGGTCGATACCCCGATTGAACTGTATCGCCAGCCAAAAACCGCCTTTGTGGCCGAGTTTGTCGGTGAAAATAACCGTTTATCGGGTAAAGTGGTCTCGGTTGACGGTGAAGAGGTGCTGGTCGACTGTGGCGAAGCAGGGCAGTTCAGAGGTCGGGTCGGGGCAAAGCTTGAGCCGGGCCAGCCTTGTGGACTTTATGTTCGTCCCGAAAGTCTTCAGGCAGCGACAGCACAGGATGTGAACCGCGTGGATGTCAGTGTCGAAACCGTTAATTTTGAAGGCGCACACTTAACGCTGGAAACCCGTCATGCCCAGTTGCCGGCAATGATTCACGTTCAGGCCGACCAGCGTGCCTATGGCGGCCAGGTCCAGCAGGGCGCGTCGCTGTCACTGGGCTTCCAGGTTGCCGAGACCGTGGTATTGCCTGAATACGGCCCCCTGGAGGCAGCGCATGATTAAGCAACTGACCGCTCGTTTCGGCGGGCCGATGACGCTGGTCGTGCTGCTGTTGTTGTGGTTCTGGCTGATTGTACTGGTGTTGTTGCCGCAACTGATCATGATCGACTACTCGTTCAAACCCAACCTGATTCCCAGCCAGTACGGTGGCCCTGAAGATGTTTATACGCTGGGCAACTATCAGACCCTGATCAACAACGACATTCACCGCACCATCTTTTTCAAGACGATCTGGTCCAGCATTCTGGTGACGGTACTGACCTTGATGGTGTCTTATCCGGTGGCGTATTTTCTGGCGCAACTGGCAACTGCCAAACAGGTGATGCTGATCGCGCTGTTGCTGGTGATTCCGTATTGGATCAATGAAATCCTGCGCACTTTTTCCTGGTATCTGATTCTGTCGTTTCAGGGGCCACTGAACGCCTTGCTGCTGGGGTTGGGGTTTATTGACCGGCCCATTCGGTTTTTGTCCGGTGATGGCGGCGTGTTGATCGGTATGGTTTACGCCTACATCTTGTTTATGGTGTTCCCGTTGTACAACGCCATCGAAAGTCTCGATAACAACCAGGTGCGGGCCGCCCGTAACCTTGGGGCCGGGCTGATTCGCATTCACTGGCGCATTGTTATTCCACATGCGAAACCCGGCATAGCCACTGGTTGCATTATGGTGTTTATGCTGGCTGCGGGCAGTTACGCGGTACCCGCACTCTTAGGCTCGCCGGGCAGCCGCTGGTTCACCCAGATCATCTACAACTGGTTCTTTGAAGGAGGCGACTGGAACATGGGGGCGGCCTACGCCTTTGTTCTGCTGATTCTCTGTATTGGCTTCATCTCAGCCGTGATGAAGGTGTTCCGCATCGGCCTTGGGGATATCGGAAAATGACCTCGCAACGACTTATGTATTGGAGCATTCGTTTTTATCTGGTGGTGTTCTTCATCTATTTGTTTACGCCGCTGGTGATCATGTCGGTGGCGACCTTTAACGATAGTCGTTTTCCAACCATCTGGCCCTGGCGGGACACTACCTGGCGCTGGTTTGGTGAACTGGCCAACGATACCGCTATGTGGGGGGCATTGCTGAACAGCTTTATCGTGGGCCTTGGGGTGCTGGCACTGGCAGTACCGATCGGTGTTTCAGCCGGGTTGTTTTTGTCGACCTATGAAGGCAAAGGGAAGAATTTCTACTACAGCCTGATGCTGTCCCCCCTACTGACGCCGGGGGTTATCATCGGTATTTCGACACTGATATTCTGGCGAAACCTGGGTGTCAGTGGCGGCATTGGTTTAACGGTTATCGCACAGGCAACGTTCATCTCCGCCTACGTCATGTTGATGGTTCTGGCACGATTGCAACGCTTCGACAGGACCCTGGAGCGTGCTGCCTACAGTCTGGGCGCGACTCACTCTCAGGTCGTTCGACGGGTACTGCTGCCGTATCTGAAACCGGCTATTCTGACCGCGGCTGTTATCGCCTTTCTGCAGTCGTTCGAAAACTACAACACAACGCTCTTTGTGCGCGGTTTCGATACCACTCTGACGGTTTATATTGCCACCAAGGTGCGGACTGGCCTGACCCCGGCGGTTAACGCGCTCGGTTTGATTATGATTCTGGTGACGCTGGTGCTGGCCGTGGCCTACGAAGTGTTGCGCCGCCGGGAGCAGCAGCGAAAAGACGCCCGACAAAACGACTGAACCCCAACCCTTCTCCCGACTGGTAAAACGCTGTTTAGTGCATCGCCCGATGCGCTTCGATGGCGTTTTACCCTCTTTTTTTACCCCTGTTTAAAAAATTCCAGTCCGGCACGGTGCCCATGGGTACGGCTTTTGCGGGGAATTGTAAAGCCGTCTGTACCTGGGGTCCGGTGTACCAATGGCATTCACAGGCGTATGGTAGGGACGCTCAGGGAGGGAGGCATGAATATTTCCCATAGTGCAACACGCGATGTGTTCAGTGCCTCCCCTGATCTCGCTAAAAGAGGTTGGATCCATCTATCAAACAAAGAGGCATCTCTTATGAAGAAAGATCCAAACAAGGGTTATATCGCATTGCTGGGCTGGAGCCTTAACGCCATTGAGGCTGCAGAGAAATTTGATCGACGCTACGTTGTTGTCGCGCCCGACTGGGCTGAAGAATATTGTCTGGAACACAATATTCCCTATGTCCCCTGGAATTTCGAACGGCTGAACGACCGGTCGATGGAAATTGCCCAGACACTGAAAGACATGGGAGTGAACGTATCGATTCCGTTGTTCGAAGAAACCGTCGAATGGGCCGGTGCAATCAACTCAGTGCTGCTCGACAATCCGCGCCTGCTGGGCCAGGCGATGCTGATGCGCGACAAGTCACTGATGAAACGCCGTGCACAGCTCGGTGGCATTCGCGTGGGTATTTTCGAAGAAGCGCATGACCGCGACGACGTCATCCGCTTTTTGAAACGGGTAAACCAGACACTGCTGAAACTCGACGGTGACCCGAACGACCCAATTCATGTAAAAGCCTTCGATAAAGCTGGCTGCCTGGGACACAGGGTGATTCGCACGCCCGATGAAGTCGATAGCATTCCGGATGAAGAATTTCCATCGTTGATGGAATCGCATCTCGACGGCTGGGAATTTGCGGTTGAAGCCTGGATCCACAATGGCAAAATCCGTTTCCTGAACATTTCCGAATACGTCAAGCTGGGTTATTCAGTCTATGTACCGGCTTCTCCGGAACTGGAAGCCTATCGCGAGAAAATCACTGCCCAGATTGAGTTGCTGATCAAAACGTTCGACATCGAGTTCGGGTTGATTCACCCCGAGTACTTTGTAACCAGCGATGGCACCATGTACTTTGGTGAAGTGGCGTATCGTCCGCCGGGCTTCAAAGTATTCGAGCTACTGGAGCGGGTTTACGAGGGCTTCAATGCCTACCAGGCGACCATGCTGGTGTTTGATCCGAAGGCAACCGATGAAGAAGTCGAGGCTTATTTCCCGAAAGCCGTGACCGATGCGAAAGCTCATGCGGGTTGTTTTGGGGTGTATCCGCGCCGGCGTGTTGTCAGCAAGTTGGAAATTCCGGAAGAAACGGAAGACCATCCATATTTTGAGTCTCACGAGCTGACGACGCCTCAGGAAGAAATTGTTACCAAGCGAACCGCCTTTGGTACCCACTGGGGCTTGCTGTTTTTTGTTGGCAAGGATTCCAAGGAAATGCACCGCCTGCTGGAACGTCAGGAAGAGCTCGATTTTTACATTTGATGCGGTGTTAAGCCGGTGCTCAGAGTTAATCTGGCGAGGCAGCGAACCTCTTTTTAACGGAGAAACACGGTGAATCCGGATACAACAACGCCATCCGAAGGCTCCAGGCTGGACGGCCTGATGACACAGATGGATGACGCGGTCGAAAAACTGGCGCAAGCGCCAGCGTTTTCGAAACCGGCGAAAGTAGGCCGGGTATTCGATACCGCCCGGCGGATCATGTTGCAGGATGGCGGCTGTGCTGCTCTTGAAACCCGCATTCAGGCGCTTGAAGAGGCCGGTGTGTTCTGGGGGTCGGATTGGGCAAAGCCCTCCATCCTGATACCGACACTGTCACGATATTCGCTGCAAAGCGCCGTGGCTGAGTCGGTGGTGATTGAAGCCCTCAGTGAATTGCGTTTCCTGGCTGTAGCCCAGGGCAGTTATAAGCACAGCGAGTTATCGTCTGAGCAAGCCAGTCACTTTCTGACGCAGGTGCTGGCTTCTAATCTGCCTATGTTGTTTACGCCGCCCAGCGAAGCGGAACGGGAAACACAGGGGCGGCTTGCCAAAATACCACGCAATTTGCTGGCACATCTGGCCGACCGAATTGGTTATGAACAGATCATTGATCAGCTGATCGAGGAGATCTGGCGAATTCTGAACCAGCGACCCATCCAGGTCGATTCGATTAAGCAGATGATCACTCAGATAGCCATTTGCCAGGCTAACCCGGAGATCGATCTGGGCATCAGCGGGCAGGGCGCTGATCGCCTGGTCAGCAGTCTATACGGGCCAACTCAGGCGTGCCGGGACGACCCTGGCGTAGACGTCTACCAGCGCAGTCTGGAGTCCATGGATTCCAGCGCTTTGCTGAAAGAAGCAACCGGTTTTGCCCGGGCCATGCATGATACCGGCCTGGTGTCGCCCTATCATGCGACGCTGCTACGCCACTTGCGTGAAACAGACGATCATTTGCTGCCGGAAGCGTTGGGCTTATCGACCACTGGCCGTGATTGTCTGCTGTGCTATCGCGAACTGGTTTACGCCTTGATTGGTGAGGCCGTGCATCCACAAACCCCCCAGGCTATTTACGGGCTGGCGTTGATGCTGGAGCGGGGTATTTTGTACCACCCCTCTGTTGCTCCGGCAATGTGGCGCCAGTTGGCGCTGATATTGTCTGAGTGGTCGCGCAGTCGTTTATCGATGGCCTTTGGCGATGCCATTGAACCACGGTCACGTCTGCTGGAAGGGGTGCTCTGCATGCTCGGTCAGCCATTGGGCGTTGGTCAGGGCAATAACCCAACCTGTCAGTCCGCGCGAGCTTTATCGATGTGGGCTTATAATGACCCGGACTATCTGCTGCAAATGGTCGCTTGGGCGGCGCGGGACGATGAGATTGTCATGCATTTTGAAGGTCAGCCGATTTCCTCCCGCGAGAGTCAGTCGGGCGTCGCCAGCAGTTTGCCCATTGATCTGGATGCGGTCTCGTTACTGGTAGTGCCTCATCTTGACCGCATTTACGCCGAAATGGGCCGTCGCTGTATTGGCCGTGAAGGGGATCCACATCGCTGGGTGAACCCTGAGTTTCACGGTTGGTGGTCCGGGCGTGGCTTCAACATAAATGTGGATGTGGCGACGGGCGCACTGGAGCATCTTGAAGATTTCCTGCGGCATTTCTACGCTTCATACCATCCGTATTACAATGGCAATCAGCCGCTGATTCATCCACAACCAGCTGGTATTGCTGTAACTGACAGTGTCGCGCGGTTCATTGGGTGGCACGCCATCACTATTTTGCGCGTGGCGACGGATCCCGACCAGGTTATGCGGGTCTACTTCTATAACCCCAATAACGACAGCGGCCAGAACTGGGGCGATGGCGTGGAAGTGAGTACGGCCGGTAAGGGCGAGCGTTACGGCGAGGCTTCCCTGCCGTTTGCCCAGTTTGCATCGCGGCTGTACATCTTCCATTTCGATCCACTCGAACGGGGTGAACTGGCGCTGATCACCCGGGACGAGTTGGACGAAGTGGTGGGCTATATCCACCGAAGCTGGGGCGTTGGCCGGGTGCCCGCCGGAGAACTGCAGGCTGATTCGGGCCATGGTCACTCATCAAACCCTGAAGCCTGAGTGACTATCATCAGCGTGCCTGTGGCATTTAATGCTGCTACGGACACGTGATCGGTGATGCTACACTGTTCGCATCATTTCGATCAGTTGAGACCGACTTAATGCCATACCCGTACCTGACGGAAACCCTGGTGGCTCAGGCCCTGGGCGATATCGACGCCACCACTGGCGCACTGATTCCCGCCATTCATAACAGTACCACCTACCAACGAGATGCCGACAATGGTTACAGCCGGGGGCGCGTATATTCGCGCGCCGATAACCCGGGCTATGATCCGATTGAACGGGTTCTGACCGAACTGGAGCAGGGCGCTGATGCTCTGGTGTTTGCCTCCGGTATGGCCGCTTCGGTGGCGGTTTTCCAGGCATTGCAGCCAGGAGCCCACGTGATTGCGCCGGTAGTGATGTACTGGTCGTTGAGGAACTGGCTGAAGCAGTTTGCGCAGCAATGGCAGATTGGAGTCAGTTTCGTTGATACCAGCGATACCCAAGCCGTGGCCGCGGCGCTTCAGCCCGGTAAAACCGAACTGGTCTGGCTGGAGACGCCGGGTAACCCGCTCTGGACGATTGCCGACATTGAAGCCATATGCCAGCAGGCCCATGACGCCGGGGCCCGTGTTGTGGTTGATTCGACCGTTGCTACGCCGATCCATACCCAGCCATTGGTGTTGGGAGCCGACCTTGTTATGCATTCAGCGACCAAGTATCTGAATGGACATTCGGATGTGATCGCCGGTGCGTTGGTGACTGCTCGGGACGATGATTTCTGGCAACGTTTGATTAAACAACGCTCTCAGGGTGGTGCTGTGCTTGGCCCCTTTGAGGCGGCACTGTTATTACGCGGCATGCGTACCCTGGCAATAAGGGTGCGTGAATGCTCGGCCAACGCGCACCGTCTGGCGGAGCACCTCAATGCACACCCAGCGGTTGAAGAGGTGCTGTACCCAGGTTTGCCGGGATTCGCCGGGCATGAGGTCGCTCGCCGACAAATGCGTAATGGTTTTGGCGGTATGTTGTCGGTGCGTATCAAGGGTGGTGCAGCGGCCGCTATTCAGGTGGCGGCGACACTGAAGGTGTGGAAGCGTGCCACTTCACTGGGCGGAGTTGAAAGCTTGGTCGAGCATCGTGCCAGCATTGAAGGGGAGGGCACACCCGTACCAGACGATTTGTTGCGCTTGTCGGTTGGCATCGAAGCGGTGTCCGATCTGATGGCGGATTTCGACGCGGCGTTGAGCCAGTTGTAACTCAAGTTTCGGAGTTCGCTGCGGTGACGAGCATCGGGTGGCCGGGGAGGTATTTAAGCGGTACTGGCCTATGAACAGATGGATTTTAAATCCCTCGACCAGACACCACTGTCACCGCCGCAATGGGTAATTGCCTACCTTGAGGCGGTAAAATGGGCCGATGACAGCCTGGTAGCAATAGCCGGTTAGTCAGATTCCAGTTCCTCATGTTCGCGTACCAGATCTTCCAGTGTCTGGTCTTTAAACGCCGTTTCCAGCGCTTGCTGGATGGTGTTCTGCAGCGTCGCGGTATAGACGGGCGTTGCCAGTTTCGAGTCGGGCGCGCGGATGACCTGCAGCAGGTCTGCCATTCCGATTTGATCGAGTGGGCGAGCCGGTGTCAGCCGGTGCTCTTCACTGCGCACGATCAGTTGTGCCTCCAGTAATTTGTCCATTAGGCGATCGACCACGTCAGGGTCAACGTTCATTTCACTGCTTAATGTCGCTGCTTTCAAACCGGGTTGGTTGCGGTCGAACCGTCGGGCGATGCGAATCATCAGGGTCAGACCAACAGCCTCATCGGTTTCAGCGCTGGGCAGAACGGTCTGACGCCTGCGAATATACCGAAAGTTTTGGCTGTAGTAGGCCACGGTGGCACCGGTCAACAGCACCAGCCATGACAGGTAGATCCAGACCAGCAGCAGAATGCCGACCGCAAAACCGGAATAAATAGCGGTGTACTGGGTGGAACTGGCGACGAAGAGGGTAAACAGGTAGCCAAGGGTTTGCCACATGAAACCGGCCACGGTACCGCCGATCAGGGCGTGACGGAACTTTACCGAGGTATTGGGAATAAAAATATACAGAAAGGTGAACAGAGAGATAATAACGACATAGGGTACCAGACGTGTCATTACACTGAAGAGCCAACCGAGTGGCTCTAATGCCAGCAGCGTTGCTACCGTATCGGAGCTAACCAGAGCCGCAGTGGCACCCAGCGTAGAGAAGGCGAGCAAGGGGCCAATCAGAATAACGCTCATGTAATTGCTGAAGCGCTGAGCCAGTGGGCGAATTTGGCTAACACGCCAGACCTGGTTAAAAGAACGCTCTACTTTTTGAACCAGAGAAATGACCGTGTACACCAGAATACCAAGACCGACGGCACCCAATACCCCGACACGGATGTTATCGACAAAGTCGAGTACATTGCTGGTGATTTCCTCACTGCGTGCCCCCAGTGGCGCCAGAAGCAGGCTCTGCAACAGGGGTTCCAGCTGGTTGTGAACGCCGAAGCCTTTGAGAACCGAAAAACTCAGCGCCAGAAACGGGACGATGGACAGCAGGGTGGTATACACCAGACTCATCGCATGCAGATTGGTGTTGCCGCGAGTCAAATCTTTGATGACGGCAAATCCAACCCTGGCTATCCGAATGCCCAGTCGTCCCGGGCCAGGCAATTTGGATAGGTTAGGGTGCCACAACCATTCCTGAGCCTGGGTAAACCAGTTTTTTGGGTTGGAGTCAGCCACGTGTCCCTATCCTCTGTGTAATGGCGTTCAGTATCACAGGAAAACAGCGTGACTGACAACTGCGCCTCTGGTCAGAGCTCGTCGTATCCCAGCGTCGGTCTCAGCCAGCGCTCTGCGGTGGTTATATCCCAGCTTTTACGATCAGCATAGTCGTCCACCTGGTCGCGGTCGATCTTACCCAACCCGAAATAACGGCTTTCCGGATGCGCAAAATACCAGCCACTGACCGCCGAGGCTGGCCACATGGCAAAGCTGTCGGTCAGTGAACAACCGGTGGCTTGCTCAGCGTCGAGCAGTCGGAACAACGTGGCTTTTTCACTGTGTTCCGGGCACGCCGGGTAGCCCGGTGCCGGGCGAATGCCCTGATACTTCTCGGCGATGATCGCCTCGTTATCCAAATGCTCCGCGCCAGCATAACCCCAGAGTTCTGCGCGCACCTTTTCATGCAACACTTCGGCGAAGGCTTCGGCAAAACGGTCGGCCAGGGCTTTAATCATGATGGCGTTATAGTCATCGTGTTCGGCTTCATAGGCTTTGGCACGTTCATCGGCACCGTGGCAGGTCACCACAAAGGCACCCATGTAGTCGTTGACGCCGCTGTCTTTTGGCGCCACGAAATCGGCCAGCGAACGAAAGGCACGGCCATCGGGTCGCTCGGCTTGCTGACGCAGGTGGTTCAATGTCGCCAGGGGTTGTTTGCGATCTTCGTCTGCGAACAGCTCGGTTTGATCGCGTTCTATGCCTGCGGCCGGGTAGAGCCCGACCACGCCGTTACATTGCAGCCAGCCTTCGTCGACGATTTTGTCCAGCATGTCGGTGGCGTCTTTAAACAGCTTGGTGGCTTCTACACCGACGACTTTGTCGGTCAGAATTTTTGGATACTTGCCGTGCAATTCCCAGGTTTTGAAAAAAGGTGTCCAGTCGAACCGTTCTTTAATCTCGGCCAGCGGGTAATCGGTAAAGGTCCGGTTGCCAATAAAAGACGGCGTTGTCGGCTGGTAGTCCACCCAGTTGGGTTGGTAGGCGTTGGCCCGTGCAAAGTCCAGACTGGCAAATTCCTTCTGGCCACGTTTTCTGGCATTGCCTTCGCGCAATTGCTGATAGGTATCACGCAGCTCACTGACGAAGGCCTCCTTGTTAGCTGACAACAACTGACTGACCACGGGCACCGATTTGGAGGCGTCCAGAACATGGACAACCGGCGCTGAGTACTTTGGCTCAACTTTAACTGCGGTATGGATCTTCGACGTTGTTGCGCCGCCGATCAACAACGGCTTGCTCATGCCGCGTTGTTCCATCATCTGGGCAACGGTAACCATTTCGTCCAGCGATGGGGTGATCAGACCGGACAGTCCGATGACGTCGGCGTTGTGCTTTTCAGCCGCTTCGAGAATGTCTTCGGCGGGCACCATAACGCCCAGATCAATGACTTCATAGTTGTTGCACGACAGCACCACACCCACAATGTTTTTGCCGATGTCATGCACATCGCCTTTCACCGTGGCCATGATGATGACACCGTTGTTTTCGGCTTCACGGCCCGAGAGTCGTTTCTCTTCTTCAATGTAAGGCAGCAGATAGGCGACGGCTTTTTTCATGACCCGGGCGCTTTTAACGACTTGTGGCAAAAACATTTTGCCAGCGCCGAACAGATCGCCGACCACGTTCATGCCGACCATCAATGGGCCTTCAATGACTTCAATGGGTTTGTCCGCTGCCTGGCGCGCCTCTTCGGCGTCGGCTTCAATAAACTCGGTGATGCCCTTTACCAGGGCATGGGTGATGCGATCCTGCAGGTCACCTTCGCGCCATTTTAGTTTGTCGCTTTCTTTAGCGTCGGCGGTCTGGCCTTTGACACTTTCGGCGAGATCGACCAGACGTTCGGCGGCATCTTCTCGACGGTTCAGTACAACGTCTTCAACATGTTCGAGCAAGTCTTTGGGTATGTCGTCGTAAATGGTCAGCATGCCCGCGTTAACAATGCCCATGTCCATGCCGTGTTTGATGGCGTGGTACAGGAACACCGAGTGCATGGCTTCGCGAACGGTGTTGTTGCCCCGGAACGAGAATGACATGTTGGATACACCGCCGGAGATTTTGGCACCGGGCAGGTTATCTTTGATCCAGGCGGTGGCTTTGAAAAAATCGACGCAGTAGTTGTCATGGTCGGGTATGCCGGTCGCGACCGGAAAAATATTGGGGTCGAAAACGATGTCTTGCGGATTGAATTTAACCACATCGACCAGGATGTCGTATGAGCGTTTGCAGATGTCGATGCGGCGCTGGTAGGTATCGGCCTGGCCTGTTTCATCGAACGCCATTACCACGACAGCAGCTCCGTAGAGTTTGATGCGACGTGCCTGCTGAATGAAAATCTCTTCGCCTTCTTTCAGCGAGATGGAGTTGACGATCGACTTGCCCTGAACGCACTTCAGGCCCGCTTCAATGATGCTCCATTTGGAAGAGTCGATCATAAACGGAACCCGGGCGACGTCCGGCTCGGCCTGCAGCAGGTTCAAATAGCGCACCATGGCCGCTTCGCCGTCGAGCATGGCGTCGTCCATGTTGATGTCGATGATCTGGGCGCCATCGTCAACCTGGGTGCGGGCGATGTCGACCGCTTCCTCGTACTGATCTTCCTGAATCAGGCGGGCAAATTTAGCCGAACCAGCGACGTTGGAGCGCTCACCAACGTTCACAAAACCAGTGGTCTCATTGACGACCAGAGGCTCCAGGCCGCTGAGAACCATATCGGGCAGGGCGCGTTGCTCAGACTTCATCGGCAACCTCCATTGCCAGGTCGCGCAATGGGCGCGGTGAATATTCGTCGGCCAGTTTTTTCAACTCGGCAATGTGGGCGGGCGTGGTGCCGCAGCAGCCACCAATGATGTTGACGTGCCCCTCGCTCAGAAATGGCCGAACCTGTTCAGCCATTTGCTCGGCGGACTGATCATACTCACCGAATTCGTTGGGCAAGCCAGCATTGGGATGGGCCGAAATCAGGCAGGTGGCGTGTTTATCAAGTGCCTTGATGTGCGGCAGCATGTCTTTGGCACCGAGGGCGCAGTTGAGACCAATGCTGAACAGATCGCCGTGTTCCAGCGATACCCAGAAAGCTTCCGGGGTCTGGCCAGAAAGGGTGCGGCCGCTGGCATCGGTAATGGTGCCGGAGACCATCAACGGGGTGTCCAGTCCTCGTTCCTGTTTCAGTTCAAGCACCGCGAACACGGCGGCTTTGGCATTGAGCGTATCGAACACGGTTTCAACCATGATCAGGTCTACGCCGCCGTCGATCAGCGCTATGGCTGCATCTCTGTAGGCTATTACCAGGTCGTCGAACGACACCAGTCGTTTACCCGGATCATTCACATCGGGCGACATGGAGGCAGTGCGGTTGGTTGGCCCAAGGCAGCCGACAACATAGCGTTTCTGATCCGGCGTTTTCTTCGACCATTTATCGGCACTGCGCCGTGCGCACTGGGCCGCAGCATAGTTAATGTCGTAGACGGCGTGTTCCAGATGATAGTCCGCCTGGGCAACGGTGGTGGCGCTGAAGGCGTTGGTGCAGGCGAAATCGGCACCGATCTCGAAGAAAGAATCGTGAATTTCCTCGATGATCTCGGGCCTGGTCAGGGACAGTAAGTCGTTATTTCCCTTAAGTGGGCTCGGGTGGTCTTCGAAGTGGCCTTTACGGAAGTCGGCCTCTTCGAGCGGGTAGCTCTGGATGGAGGTGCCCATGGCACCGTCCAGTACCATGATGCGGTCTTGGAGCGTACTGCGGAGTTCGTCCGCGACTGAGCGAGTCATTGTCTCTTCCAGTGTTGTTGGCTGTGTCAGAGGCTGTAATGCCATCGTGAAGGCTGCCTATGAAACACCAAACAGGTCCTTTTTTCAATCTATATCAAAAAATATTGATATAGTATTTATACCGTTATCTTTAATTAAGAGGTTTCCCTTGCGCATTCTCTGAGCGGTATTCGGTTGCCAGAAGAGAGTCAAAGTGCGTTGCCAACCCGGTCTTCGGCTGGTTTGCCGCAGCTTCCTTGAATTACTGGACACAGGCCGCATTTGTATAACCAAGTAAAACACTCAGGTATTCAGTTGGGGACCAAAGTTCGGTAGAATAGTCGTCAATTCGATAACCTTTATTATTTGTCCAACTACGGAGTCTGTGGCATGGATATTCAGATGAACATTACCGACTCGGCACAGAACTACTTGGCGGGTCTGCTGGCAAAACAAAGCACGGAAGGCGTTTCCGTGCGTATGTTTGTGACCCAACCGGGCACCAAATTCGCCGAAACCTGTCTCGCTTATAGTCGGCCGGGTGAAGAGAAAGACAATGACGAAGTGATCGAGCTGAACCAGTTCCGGGTCTACCTCGAGAAAAACAGCCTGCCGTATCTCGATGAGGCCGTTGTTGACTACGCAGAAGACAAAATGGGCGGTCAGCTCACCATCAAGGCGCCGAACGCCAAGATGCCAAAAGTGAATGCCGATAGCCCATTGCAGGATCAGGTCAATTACATCCTGTTCACCGAGATTAACCCCGGCCTGGCATCACATGGCGGGGAGGTGAGCCTCGAAGAACTGACACCCGAGGACATCGCGGTGCTGAAGTTTGGGGGTGGCTGTCAGGGGTGTTCTGCCGTGGACATTACTTTGAAAAACGGCGTCGAAGCGACGCTGCTGGAAAAAGTTCCCGGCTTGAAAGGCATCCGGGACGTGACCGATCATACGGTGACTGAGAACGCCTACTACCAATAACTCAAGCTTCGGAGTTCGGGTCACCTCACAGGCTTTGGTCCGCACCGGATACCGGGTATGCCTCTGTGGGGTCGGCGTAAATCCATCCATGGAGCCTAGGCCGCAGCATCCATGCTGCGGACTACCCCACAGAGGCATACCCGGCACCCGGTGCTAGTCT